>QQVI01000040.1 GCA_003388545.1 Actinomycetota bacterium | reverse complement strand
GGCTGCGCCGAAACTCACGCCCACGATTGCGACAGCCGGAAGGGGAGTGAGATCTCGGTGTCAAGGACTGGGTCGGCACGATTGCCACAGCCGGAAAGGGGAGTGAGATCTCGGTGTCAAGGACTGGGTCGGCACGATTGCCACAGCCGGAAAGGGGAGTGAGACCTCGGTGTCAAAGGATTGCCTCGGCAGGATTGCGATGGTCGCAAGGGGTGTGAGACCTCGTCGACAAGGATTGTGCGACTCGCCCTCAGTCGAGGACTTTCCGCTCGGCCATGCCGTTGAGGATCTCCATGACGATGCGGTTGGCCAGGTAAGCCGTCTGCTCGCCGGGCCCGTCGTATGGCGGTGACACCTCGACGACGTCGGCGCCGAGAACCACCAGCTCGCGCGAGATGCGCCGGATGGTGTCGAGGATCTCTCGCGAGTTGAGCCCGCCTGGCTCGGGTGTCCCGGTGCCAGGGGCAAGTCCGGGGTCAACCACGTCGATGTCAACCGAGATGAATATCCCCTTGGCGCCGCCCTCTAGTGAGTACTCGATGGCGTCGTCGACGACTGCGTCGAGACCCCTATCGACGATCTCGCTCATCATGTAGCACCGCATCTTCTGCTCAGACATCCACTCCATGACATCGGGCTCGGGCCAATAGCCACGCAGCCCGATCTGGACGAACCGATGCCCGGGAACGGCCCCGGTCTCGATCAGTCGTCTCATGGGTGTGCCGTGCCCGATGAGAGAGTTGTTCTGTGTCATGCCGGTATCGGCATGGGCGTCGAAGTGAATCAGAGCGATCTCGCCGAAGCCATGCGCCCTGGCTACGCCGGTGGCGTCGGGCCACGTTATGGAGTGGTCGCCGCCGAGAACGATGGGAACCTTGCCGGCGCGGGCGATGTACTCGACGGCGTCGGCAATCCGCTCGATGGAGCGCTCCAGTTGGCCGGGGTAGACGTAGACGTCGCCGAGGTCGACGACGCCGAGCGCCTCGAACGGGTCGATTCCGGTCGTGAGATGCGGCCTGTAGCCATCCATTGCCCCGTAGTCGGCATTGCGAATCGCCTGTGGCCCGAAGCGCGCTCCAGGACGGTACGTCGTGCCCCAGTCGAACGGTGCGCCGACGATTACCACGTCTCCATCGCCGAGGTTCTTGGGTGTGACGGCCGGTACGCCGAGAAACGAGTTCCGTGACGCGAACGAGATGTACTCGGCCGAGGCGAAGGGGATCTCGTCCTGGCGCTTTTCGTAGGGCGTCGGCATCGGCGGTTACGCTAACTGACCCGAAACTGTTCGGTGGCGGTTATGACTCCAGCTGATGTCCAACGGACGTATCTCACTTTGCTGCTGCTGCAAACCCTTGCGGCGTCTTTGATCTGGGGCATCAACACCCTGTTTCTTCTCGACGCCGGGCTGTCCATCACCGGCGCTTTCGTGGCGAATGCCGCTTTCACGGCAGGAATGGTCCTCTTCGAGATACCCACGGGTGTCGTCGCCGACGCTCGAGGCCGGAGGACGTCTTTCATCATGGGCGCAGCGACACTCCTGATAACCACGATGGCGTACCTCGGCCTCTGGGCGGTTCAGGCCCACATCATCTGGTGGATTCTCGTGTCTGCTCTCATCGGGCTCGGTTTCACGTTCTTCTCTGGTGCAACCGAGGCGTGGCTGGTGGATGCTCTCGAGGCCACCGGGTACGAGGGCGCCGTGGAGACCGTCTTTGGGAAGGGCCAGGCCATTGCCGGCGCCGCGACCTTGGCCGGTACCATTGCCGGCGGGTTTCTCGGGGCGATCTCGTTGGGGATCCCTTACGCCCTCCGGTCTTTCCTACTGCTCGCCGTGATTGCGGCCGCTTGGCGGTGGATGCACGACATCGGATATGAGCCCGACCGGGTCCATAAGGTCTCCGAGCAGGCGCGTTCGATACTCAGGGCGTCGTTGCAGCATGGGCTGAGGAACCCGCCGGTGCGCATGTTCCTGTTCGCCGCGCCGTTCTCAGCCGGGATCGGCATTTGGGTGTTCTATGCCTTCCAGCCCTATCTCCTGGAATTGTTTGGCGACCCGGATGCCACGTATCTAGCCGGTATTGCGGCCGCGTTGTTCGCCATCTCCCAGATGATTGGCGGCTCGTCGGTCGGTCTGGCCAGACGTCTGTTCCGGAGCCGCACGTCGGTTTTGATCACGATGGTCGCCCTCGGGTCGCTCGCCATGGTCGGTGTCGGCTTGGCCGAGCTCTTCGAGATCCCGGTCGGTTTCTGGGTTGCGATCGGGCTGCTCGCTGTCACATCCCTGGTTTTCGCCCTGGCGATGCCCATGCAGCAGGCCTACCTGAATGCTGTGATCCCTTCCAAACAGCGGGCGACAGTGCTCTCATTCGTCTCGCTCAGCGGCTCTGCCGGGGGCGTTGTCTCGCAGCCGGCCCTCGGGCGCGTCGCCGACGTCTGGTCGCTGGGAACGGGCTATGTCGTGGCCGGCATCGCTTACGCGCTGCAGATTCCGTTCTTGGCCCGTGTCAAGGCGATGGACCTCGACGCCGACAAGGTGCAGAGGCCGGAGGAGGCCCCGGTCGTCCCGGGTGAGGGATTCGACACCTGAGCCTCGCCGGATCTGTCATCATTGAATGCCATGGAAGAGCGTGAAGACACCGGAAAAGACCGAATGGGCAGTGCGATCGTCAAAGGAGTCCTCATTGGCGTCCCGGTGGTGCTGGTCGGCCTGACCCTCGGCATATTCCTGATCACGGACAACGACCTCGCCGACTCATTCGCCACGGCAATACTCCCCGGCATCCTCCTTGGTGTGTTCGGCGGAGGATTCGCCGGCATGGCGCTGACGATGGAGTGATCCGGCTGAGGGTCCGGGACCGCCCAAGGTGGCGGGTTACATGTCCTCCCGCAGACTGAAGACGATCGTCTGCAAATCCGTGAACTCCTCGATTCGCTGACGACCCCATCCCGTGTCGGTGCCGGCGGCCCCGCCAAAGGGCTGGAAGGTCTCCCAGAAGTCGGTCGAATCGTTGACCACAACCGTCCCGGACCTGATGCGGTCGGCATACCAGAATGCCTTGCTGAGGTCGTTTGTGAAGACGGCGGCCTGAAGGCCGAGGTGAGTGCGGTTGGCAACCGCGACCGCGTCGCTGTCGTCCCGTGCGGAGAGGATCGGAAGGACGGGTCCGAATGACTCCTCTTGTGAGACCTGGGCATCCTCGGGAACTCGATCGATCACGGTGAATTCGTAGTAGAGGTCCGTCGGGTGTCCTTTGGCTCGTCCCCCTCCCATGAGGATCTCGGCGCCGCGCTCCCTCGCATCCGCTACGTGGCGATCCATCTTGTCGGCTGTGGGCGAGTTGTTGAGGGGGCCCATGTTCGTGTTGTCATCGAACGGATCGCCCAGCCTCACCTCCTGAGCAGATTTGAGGGTCGCCTCTACGAAATCGTCGTGGACATCGTCGACAACGATCACGCGCTCGGTGGCACAACAAACCTGCCCAGCGTTGTAATAGGCGCCGTACACGGCGGCTTCGGCGGCCTTCTTGATGTCGGCGTCGGAGGTCACGATCGTCGGGCCGTTGCCGGACATCTCCATGATCGATCGCTTGAGCCCCATCTGAGAGACGATCCTCTTGCCGGTCGCCGAGGATCCGGTGAAGCCGATGGCATCGATGCCATCATGGGTCACCAGCGCTTCACCGATGTCTCCCGCACCGGGGATGACCGATATCGCTCCCTTGGGGACGCCGGCCTCCTCGAATACCTTTGCCATCTCGAGGAGGGCCCACGAGGTGAATTCGGGGGGTTTGACGATTATGGAGTTGCCGGTCGCCAGCCCGGGACCCACGTACTCCATGGGGATCATCACAGGGAAGTTCCACGGGGTTATGGCTGCCCACACTCCAACCGGGCGGTGAACCGTGAACATCCGGCGATGCCGTTCCGTTGTCGGGATTAGCTCGCCGGAGAATCGCTTGACGTCCTCAGCGGCGATCTGGAAATAGTCGCCCGACTCCGCGATGTCGTCTATCGACTCGGCGGCGTAGGGCTTGCCCTGTTCGAGGGTGAGGATCCGGGCCACATCTTCGACTCGGGTCTGCCACAGCTCGTATATGCGCAAACAGAGCTCTGCTCTCTCGAAAGCCGTCCAATGCCGCATCTGCTCGGTCGCCTCCCTGGCAGCCATCACAGCGTGATCGATGTCGGCCTGTGACGCCTTCGGGACGTTGTAGATGTGCTCACCGGACACGGGCGATCTGACTTCGTAGTGGTCGTCCCCGCTGCCTTCGGTCCACTCGCCGGCAATGAACAGCTTGAGATCGGTGGTCATGCCCGAAATGTACCCGCTCGCGGACCCGTTCATGGAGGATAAGGGCCTGATATCCGACCGTGACCTCCCATTCTGCCGGGTAGTCTCCTTGGACCTGAGCATGGGCTCGTGGCCGGCACCGAAGATCCTGGAGGTTTCGGTGTGCGGACGGGTCCGAAAGGAGTGAGACAATGAGTCTCCAGGGCAAGCACACCAAAGAGTGGTTCGAGAGGGCGAATGCAGTCCTCGTAAATGGTGTATCCAGTCAATTCCGCTACTGGGGCGACGATGACACCATCGTCATCGACCACGGCGAGGGCGGCTACCTCGTAGATATGGACGGGAAGCGCTACCTCGACTATCAGCTCGGATTCGGCCCGATAATCCTGGGCCACGGCGATCCGGCCGTGTCTGAGGCTGTGGCCGAGGCAGCCCGCGAGGGAGCGAGCTTTGCGATGACGCAGCGTCGCGAAGTCGATGCGGCCGAGAAGGTGCTCACTGCTCTGGCCTGGCCGGAGCGGATCCGGTTCACGAATACCGGGACGGAAGCGACGATGCACGCGATCCGCCTGGCGCGTGGGGTAACCGGGCGTGACATCGTCCTCAAGTTCGAGGGGCAGTATCACGGTGTCCATGACTACGTCATGTATTCGACTGCCAGCGCCGCCTACGGCTCTCTCGGCTCGAGGATGCGCCCCATACCAGTACAGTCGAGCTCGGGAATTCCCGACGAGATCAGGACTTTCATCCGCACCCTTCCTTACAACGACCTCGATGCGGTGCATGCCCTGTTCCGTGGGGAGGGCCATCGGATTGCCGCCGTCATCGTGGAGCCGACGCTGGGGAACACCTTCGGCCTCCTCCCCGTCGCCGGCTTCCTCGAGGGCCTTCGCGAAGTGACCGGTGAGTATGGGGCCGCTCTCATCTTCGACGAGGTCAAGACAGGGTTCAGGATCGCCGTTGGTGGCGCCGCAGAGCACTTCGGTGTGACCCCGGATATCGGGACGTACGCAAAGGCCATGGGCAACGGGTTCCCGGTGGCGGCAATAGCTACCACTGGCCGTTTCGTGGAGGGCTGGCGCCAGGGAGGGATCGCCCAAGCCGGCACCTACTCCGGCAACGGGGTGGCTGCGGCGGCCGCCGGAGCCACCGTGGATCGGCTGAAGACGGGGGAGCCCCTCGCTCAGGTGGAGAAGGTGGGCCGCGACCTCATGGAAGGGCTCGAGAAGATTCTTGCCGACCGCGGCGTGGCCGGGAAGGTCGTGGGCCATCCCTCGATGTTCTCGATCTACCTCGGTGAGGGGGAGCCGACCGATTTCCGAGACACAGCGAAGCACGACGAAGACCTGTACGAGCGGCTGACGATGCGCATGATCGAGAAAGGTGTCATGCCCTGCCCGGACGCGAAGGAGCCGTGGTTCGTGTGTGCGGCGCACACCGATGACGACGTTGCCACCACGTTGCAGGTGTTCGAGGAGTCGCTAGGGGAGACAGTCGACGATCAGTGATAGGCCACGTCGCCGACGTAGGCTGAGCGAATGACTCGTGTGATCGTCTCAGGCGCGGGAGGCAAACTGGCTGCGCCAATAATCGCCGGCATAGCCGGTTCGGACGACCTCGAGCTGGCCGGGTTGTACAACCCCAACCGCGCCGGCGAGGTTATGAACGGCGTGGACGTGAGCGGTGACGCTGCGGCTCTCCAGGCTGACGTCGTGGTTGAGACCGTCCACCCGGATCATGTGTTCGAGAATCTCGAGGTTTGGAAGCAGTCCGGAATGGCGGCCATTGTGGGCACATCCGGCTTCACAGAGGAGCGCCTCCAGCGCCTCGAAGCGCTGTGGGGAGAGGCGGGACCTCCTTGTCTCGTCGTGCCCAACTTCTCAGTAGGAGCGGTGCTCATGATGGAGTTCGCCCGAACCGCCTCTCGCTACTTCGAGGCGGTAGAAATCATCGAGCGGCACCATTCGACGAAGCCTGACGCACCTTCCGGAACGGCCCTCGCGACGGCCATGAGCATCTCGGGGAGCGGTGGCGAGTCGTCGAAGGGATCCGAAGAGTTGGTGCCCGGCGCTCGCGGCGCCGACGTCGCAGGAGTCCGGGTTCACGCACTGAGGCTCCCGGGTCTGATTTCCCAACAAGAAGTGGCGATGTCGAACGTTGGAGAAGTTCTCTCAATCGAGCATCTGTCGACCTCCTATGAGTCGTTTGCCAACGGTGCCCTCCTCGCAGTTCGCAAGGTGCGCGACCTGGATCCTGGCGTCCACCTGGGCTTGGCAGCCCTGCTCGAATAGCGTTTATACATGGCGCAGATTCACGGCGGACAGATCATCGCCCGGGCACTGAAGTCCGAGGGCGTCGATGCGATCTTCACCCTCACTGGTGGTCACATCGTCCCGATTCTGGATGGTTGCATCCAGGAGGGCATCCGGGTCGTCGACGTGAGACATGAGCAGACCGCCGCTCATGCTGCAGAGGCATATACCCGGCTGACAGGGAGACTGGGCGTGGCGGCCGTCACGGCCGGCCCCGGCGTCACTGACACCGTCACGGGTGTTGCCACGGCCTTCTACGGCAACACGCCTTTGCTCGTGATCGGGGGCCGCCACATGATCCGCCAGGAGCTCAAAGGCGGCCTCCAGGAGATGGACCACACCCGCCTGTTCCATTCGATCACCAAATGGGCGGCCACTGCGTGGCAGGTCGATCGACTGGCCGACTACGTGGCAACTGCCTCCCGCCACGCCTTCTCTGGCCGTGGAGGTCCTGTCTTCTTGGACATACCAATGGACGTCCAATTCGACATGGTCGAGGAGACGGCCGTTCGATTTCCCAAGTCGTACCGCTCGGGCACGTCAGCCGGTGCCGACCAGGCGACCCTAGAGCAAATCGCCACAGCCATCGAAGGGGCCGAGCGCATCATGATCTTCGCCGGGGCGGGTGCGCGGCCCGGAGAAGAGAATCGCCTGCGGGAGCTGGCCGAGCTGCTCAAGGCACCGACATACGTCAACAGTCGGGCCAGGGGCTCTCTGCCATACGGGCACGATCTACTCGGCAATCACGCACGAAGTCAAGCGATGGCCAACGCCGACCTCGTGCTGGCGCTCGGAGTCGATTGGGACTTCAGGACTTCATATGGCGAGAAGATCTCCACAGAGGCAATCGTCGTCCAGGTGGATGCGGACGCTCCGAAGGTGGGTTGGAACCGGGCGGCGCACATCGGCGTGGTGGCCGATCCGCTGGCAGTGGTCTCCCAACTTGCCGACATGGGGGAGAGGCTGGGGCGATCCGATGTCCCGGTGTGGACCAAGGAAATCATGGAACTCGAAAAGGAGCGCTCCGAGTCTGCTTTGACAGACTCTAAGGACGACTCCTCGCCCGTCATGCCGCAGCGCTTCGCACGAGAGGTGGCAGAGTTCTTCGGTACAGATGCGATTGTCGCCGTGGACGGTGGGGACATCGTCTCGACAACGGCGCGCTGGCTGCAGGTATCTACACCCGGACATGTGCTCGACCCGGGCCCCTTCGGCACTCTGGGAACCGGGGCCCCGTATGCCATCGCGGCGGCCGTGGCTCATCCGAAGAAGCTCGTCGGTGTTGTCTTCGGCGATGGAGGCTTCGGTTTCAACGGGATGGAGTACGACACGATGGTCCGGCTCGGGCTGCCTGTCATCGGGATAGTGGGCAACGATGGCGTCTGGTCGAACATCAAGACATTCCACCGCATGGCCTACCCGGAGCGGCTCGTCGCCACCGACCTCGGGGTCCGGCCATATCACGAGATGGTCAAGGGTCTGGGCGGTTATGGAGAGTTCGTCGAAGACCCGGCAGAGATCCGGCCGGCGTTAGAGAGGGCTAGAGCGTCGGGCCTCCCGTCGCTGATCAATGTCCACCTCGCCGAGACGATGAGGATGTCGTCGAACTACTCCCAGTAGCCCTGCGGCTCAGAGCCAGATGATCGAGATCAGACCGATGATGATCGCGTATGCGGCAAACGGGAAGAGGCCGATGCGGCGAAGCGCTGCGAGCAACAGGGCGATCGCGGCGTAGCCGGAGACGGCGGCGACGGTGGTCCCCACGATCAGCTCGGCAATCGATGCGTCCGCTGCCGACACCTCGAGAAGCTGACTCAAACCCCCGCCCGCTATCGCTGGGATGCCGAGCAGGAAGGAGAATCGCGCGGCCTCGGTGGGGGTGAAGTTGCGCCCATTGCCGGCCGCGATCGTGATTCCAGACCGGGAGATCCCGGGAATCAGGGCGAATGCCTGCGCCAGCCCGACGACGATCGCATCGGGGATGCGGCCATCGGCGAGCTCCCTCGACCCCCTGGCCAGGGACTGCCCTACCACCAGTATCACGCCGGTGCCGATGAGGGCCCATCCCACATTCGACGCAGAGTCCTGGAACCGGTCCAGAGTGTCGGCAAGCGGCAGCCCGAATAGGGCGGGGATCGTCCCGATCCCAACCAGCAATGCGATGCGACGCCCCTCGGCATCGGTCCGAAACCTGAGCACCCGGGCTATGTCGGCTCGAAAGTAGACGAGGACTGCGACCAGAGTCCCGAGGTGAAGAACCGCACTCACCGCGAGATTGGGCTGCGCGATGTCGAGTCCGAGCTCGGACAACAGGGCGGGAACCACGACGAGGTGCCCTGAGGAAGACACGGGGAGAAACTCCGTCAGGCCCTGGACGAGCCCCCAGATGATCGCAGCGAGCACGCGGGCACAGTAGTTGTTCAGTCCGTGGAGACCAGCACCACCACGCGTTGTGCCGCGACGGCCGAAGCAACGGCAGCGGCGTGCTCCGGCGGGATGGCGACTGAGCCCGTGCCGGGAGAGAGGGGATCGTCGTCTCCAGCCGACGCAATCCTGCCCGGGACGACGAGACCCGTGTCTATCAGCACGAGCTGGACTTCGTCGCCTGCAACCGAGCCTTGGGGGATGCGGATCTCGACTTTCCACCAGCCGGGCTCCTCGGCCAATGCCGTTGCGGAAACGCCCGCACTGGTGATTGGCTCACCTTCGGCGAAGGGGCGCTTCGCATACCCATCGGCGACAACCGGGTCCAGCAATCCGGAGGGGACCGATCGCATCTCGACGTTTGCAGCGTCTAGGGGTTCGCCGGCCGCTATCGGCTGAGTCGCGAAGGGATGCTCGACGGTCCCTTCGCCCCGGAGCTCGACGAAGAGAGCACCGACCGAGATGAGGGCAGCCAGGGCCCAACGAAGATATGGCGGATTCTGAAGCCAGATCACACCGACCAACGTATGTCCGCTGGGTCGGCGAAACTAGATCTCTATCGGTCTTTTGCGCTTGTCAGTCGTCAGACTTGGACGTGGACTTGGACGCTGTCGTGGCAGGCTTGTCTTCCTTCTTGGCGCCCTTGTCCGACTTCTCGGACTTCTCCGACTTGCCGTTGGAATCCGGAGCGGCTGACTTGCGAGAGTCGGTCTTGTAGAAGCCTGAGCCTTTGAAGACAACACCACGCGCGTGGAACACCTTCTTCAACTCGCCGCCACAGGCATCGTGCTTCTTCAGAGGGCGAGCGTTGAAAGACTGGAAGACCTCGATGGTCTCACCACAGTTCTTGCAGGCGTATTCGTAAGTGGGCATGTTTGATCGATCTGGTTTCCGTAGCTGACCGCGACCTGATTCTACCTGGACGCAGATTGCAACCTACGTGGGCAACGTAAGATGGGCTGCGATGTCGACTGCCCTGGCCCTCCCGCTCGCGATAGTCGCGGCTTACATCATCGGCAGCATCGACTTTGCCGTGGTCGTCGGTCGGATGTACGGCGTGAACATCCACGAAGAGGGCAGCGGCAATCCAGGTGCATCCAACGTTCTTCGCACACTGGGACGCCTTCCTGCTGCGATGGTGTTCGTCGGGGACCTGCTCAAGGGGACAGTCGCCGCAGCTATGGGGACCATCGCATCGGGCACTGCAAATCCGATGAGTCATTGGGCCCTTCTCGCCGGTTTGGCGGCCGTTCTGGGCCACTGCTACCCGGTATTCCATCGCTTCAAGGGTGGCAAAGGCGTGGCAACGGCCGGCGGGGTGCTTCTGTGGGTCGTTCCGCTGGTCGCCATCGTCAACGCCTTGATTTGGGCGGTGGTGGTGAAGCTGACGAAGGTAGCGTCGATTGGCTCCCTCATCATCATCACAATCACAGTCCCTCTGGCGTTGTGGCGGGGTATCGAGGGTCTCGGGCTGGTCTGGCTCGGCTTGATCCTGCTTCTCGTTGTGTGGAGGCATCGTGGCAACATCGGGAGAATGATCAAGGGAAGCGAGCAGAAGGTTCCTGCATGAGTATCGAAGTGGCAGTCATCCCCGCAGCCGGTCGCGGGACCCGTATGCGCCCGGCCACCCGCGTCGTCCCGAAGGCTTTGCTGAGTGTGGTCGATCGTCCCGCCGTCCAGTACGGGGTCGAAGAGGCGGCTCGGGCAGGGGCGAAAGAGGCGATCGTCGTAGTCGATCTCGACACCGGCCACTTGATATCTCAACATTTCACGATCGAAGGCCCACTGCCTGGCCTCGAAGACATCCGGATCCGACCTGCGGTTCAGGAGGAGCCGTTGGGGCTTGGCCACGCGGTTTTTGAGGCGAGGGAGATGGTGGGAGACCGTCCGTTCTTGTGCATACTCTCCGACAACATCGTCCGGCCCGGACATGATGTCCTCCCGGCTCTCGCCGACGGCTCAGAAGACGGCTCAGTCTCTGTGATGTGCCTTCGGGAGTATGGCGACGAGTTCCTGGACAAGTATGGGTTCGTCATCCCGGCGTCCGACGTCGAAGGTGGGTACCTGGACCTCGCCGGATCGATCGAGAAGCCCGGCAAAGACCGCGCCCCCTCCAATCTCGGCCTGGTCGGGAGGTATGTGTTCACACCCGAGATCTTCTCGATATTGGAGAAGACCCCTCCTGGCGCCCTGGACGAGATCCAGTTGACCGATGGGATCAACCAGCTCGGAGAGAGGGGCCGTCTGCGTGGCTACGTCTCCGACACCGACCTTCTCGACGTGGGGACTCCGGCCGGTCTGCTGAAGGCCACGGTTGAGCTCGGCCTTCATCAGTTCGGGTCGGACTTCAAGGACTTCCTGGACGGCCTGGTCGGCGAGTGAAGCCCCTCGACGATGCGCAGGCGGCCGTCCTCGGGGAACTGCGAAAGCTCGGCACCGAGACGGTTGAGTTGGCAGATTCTGTCGGTCGGGTGCTTGCCGAAGACATCGAGGCACGTGAGGCGATTCCCCCGTTCCCGAATTCGGCAATGGATGGATATGCGGTCCAAGGCTTGGACGTCACCGAACCGGGCGCGATGTTGAAGGTGACAGGCGAGGCGGCCGCTGGCAGTCAACCCGGCCTTCAAGTGCGACCGGGCACCGCGGTGAAGATCATGACCGGGGCACCGATGCCAGCCGGAGCCGACACGATCGTCAAGGTGGAGGACACAGAGCGCGTCGACGATGTTGTCAAGATCCTGCCGGCTGTTCCGGAGGGGACGTCGGTTCGATCCGCAGGTTCTGACATACCAAAGGGCAGTGTCGTCTTCTCGAAGGGAACTCGGCTCCATCCGACACACATCGGTGTGCTCGCAACCGTCGGCGCAGCACGCCCACCGGTGGCGAGGCGGCCGAGAGTCGCCTTGTTCTCCACCGGGGACGAGCTTGCCGCACCCTCGACGGCGACGCTGCGACCCGGCCAGATCAGAGACTCGAACCGGATCATGCTCAAAACGATGCTCGCCGAGGTATCCACGGTGCTCGATGAGGGCATTGTGAGCGACGATCCCGTCGCACTCAGAGGCGCCTTCGGAAGAGCCGTGGCCGGATCGGATGTGATCGTCACCTCGGGTGGCGTCTCGATGGGGGACCACGACTACGTTCGCAAGATCCTTGGAGACATGGGCGACGTCGACTTTTGGAAGGTGGCCATCAAGCCGGCGAAGCCATTCGCATTTGGCCGGTTGAGTGGCGTCCCCTTCTTCGGCCTGCCCGGCAATCCCGTGTCAGCCTTCGTGGCCTTCGAGCAGCTCGTCCGCCCTGCCCTTCTCGCCATGCAAGGAGCCACCCGAGTCCTCAGGCCCCGGATTCGAGCAATAGCGGGCGAGAAGATCGAAAGCGACAAGCACCGGCTCGAGTTCGTGAGGGTTTCGCTGGAGCTCCAGGACAGGGGCCGGTTGGTGGCGACGCCTTCTGGCGGACAGGGCTCGCACATGCTGGCCGCGCTGGCCGCTGCCGACGGGTTTGCCGTTGTGCCGGTTGGTGAGGACCTCGTAAAGGCCGGTCAAGGCGTGGACATCGAGCTGTTTCGCAACCCCGAGACGAGGAGTTTGGCTCTTGGCTGAAGAGATGAGTCACCTCAACGAGAGGGGTGAGGTGCACATGGTCGACGTTGGCGAGAAAGCGATAACGACCCGCGAAGCCGTCGCCGAGGCCGAGGTCATCATGTCAGAGACGCTCGTCGAGAGTTTCTTTGACGGGGACTTGCCCAAAGGCGATGCCGCTGCCGTGTCGAGAGTGGCCGGGATCATGGCGGCCAAGAAGACCGCCGAGTTGATCCCGTTGTGCCACCCCCTGCCCCTCAATGGCATCGAGGTGACACTGGAGCCGACTGGAAAAGGAATCAGGGTGCTCGCTAGAGTTAGCACTGACGGCCGCACAGGCGTGGAAATGGAAGCGCTGACTGCGGTCTCGGTCTCGGCTTTGACCATCTACGACATGGTCAAGGGGATGGAGAGGCATGTCGAGATCTCGAGCATCCGGCTTCTGAAGAAGTCTGGAGGTCGCTCCGGGTCGTGGGAGCGGACATGAAATCGTTGGAGTGCGCGCGGTGGATCGCTAGCCTCCACCTTGGACGGAGTTAGAAAGCAATGTTGGAAGCCCCACTCATCGTCGGCTTGCTGGTGATAGCCGCAGTCTGGAGCATTTATTTGCTGCCTTCGTTCTTCGGCGACCGTCGTGAGGCGGCAATGCATTCCGCCGAAGAGTTCGACCGCTTCACCCATCTCATGGCCGATGTCCAGAAGCGGCCGCGTAGCTCGATAGTGCCCGAATCCCGGAACCATGTCCGGGCACGACGTCGAATCGTCTTGATGTTTTTGGCTGGAGCAGCCGTCGTAACGGGCGGCATCGCCCTTTGGCAGATGTCGTTGGTCTGGCTGCTCGTCCACTTGTTCGTCGATGGCCTGCTCTTCCTCTACATCGCTGCCCTCGCCCAGGTGAAGCAGCGCCGCCAGGAGAGACTGAAGGTGACCCACGTGTCGGAGCAGCGTCCCGACTTCGAGGAGCCTCAGATCAAGGTCATCGCCAACTAGGCAACCGCGACAACCGAGACCGGCCCCCCGGCTATCTGATCCCGTCAGCTTCAGACTGAGTTCGCCGCCAATACGGGATCGGGTAGGTCGAGTGTCACCTCTAGACTTCTCGTCTCCCACACTTGGGGCTGTAGCTCAGCCTGGCAGAGCACCTCGTTCGCAACGAGGGGGTCGTCGGTTCAAATCCGATCAGCTCCACCAAACTCCCTGGTCAGGGCGTTCTCGCCGAGGACAGTCACGCACTGATTGGACACCGAGGTTCTCCGCCGCCTCCCTTGCGACTCACAAGACATCCTCCAGAGCACCTCATGACCGACCAGCAGGTCACCGTCAAAACCACTGGCGCGCTCTAGGGCTGGTGAGAGTTGATGGGGGCTGTGCGACCTTGGTTGCATCGACGGCCACTGGAAACCGCCGATGGGTGCGTGCTCTGCTGCGAGCAGTGTCACCACTCGGTCAGCCTCCAGATCTGCGGCTCTAGCGTGTCGTCCTCGATCCCGATCTCAGCCATGATGGCAACGCCGCGGGTCACCTCCTCGATCGCCTCTTCGTCCTGCCCAACCCTGCGAAAGTGATCAGCGAGGTTGTTGCGGGCCGCAGCCTCGGCATGGCGATCACCGACTGCAATGCAGCTGGCAACGGATCGGCGTCCCGCGGCTAGGGCAGCCTCCAT
>QQVI01000105.1 GCA_003388545.1 Actinomycetota bacterium | reverse complement strand
GCCCCGACCGACCGGCGTCTGTTCGACGAGCGATGACCAGGTCTATCCGGACATCAGGCAAAGGAATCGCCTCAGTCTCGAGGACCCGTCAGCCTGCGATCCAAATCCGTCGAAGTCGGTCGGCAATCAACCAGTCCGCGAAGAAAGAAGACAGGTCGCGAAACAAAGCAAAAGGGCGTTTCGGGCGATTCTGGCCGCATTGGAACCTCGCCAGATGCTGGAAAATGAGTCCATCACCTGGGATTTTCCCTGTGGACACAGGGACCCCAAATCTTCCACAGCGTCGATTTCCGCGGTCTTGACGAAGGGTTGGGTCCCTCCGATACTCGCCGGTCTTAGACGACGGGAGCGTCTTCGACTTCCCCGCCAGAGCTGGCTGGCTGGAATCGCTCTCGAATGGACAAGTGTACGTCCGGGAGCTGTCCGGAGGGCTTTCCACAGGTGTGGACTGTCTTGTGGAGAACTCTCGGTGGGAGGAGTGAGCCTTGGCACAAGCGCTGCAGGCCGAAGACAAGTGGAAGCTGTTTCAGGACGCGGTCCAGGAGGGTGTATCGAAGTCGAACTGGCAGACTTGGCTCTCACGGATCGACGTCGATTTCGACGACGACCCTCCCACTTTGTTGGCTCCATCCGAGTTTCACCTGAAGTGGATCCAGGACAAGCACGGGGACCTGATTCGCTCCACATACCGCGAGATCTTTGAGTCACCCAACGGGCCCCCCTTCCGGGTCGTGGAGGGTCTGCCCCCGGAGCTCCCGCTCGAGCCCGCAGACGAGCCGGGCGACCAGATGCCCACCTCTATGCAGAAGCAGAGCACCCTCCCCGAGACAAACCTCATCTCGCGCTACCAGTTCGAGAGCTTTGTCGTGGGCCAGTCCAATCGCTTCGCCTGGGCCGCAGCGATGGCGGTGTCAGAGCAACCGGGAACCCACTACAACCCCCTCTTCATCTATGGGGGTGCCGGCCTGGGCAAAACCCATCTTCTCAACGCAGTCGGGCACCACGCCTCGGAGATGTACCCCGATCTAGTGATCCGATACGTCTCTTCAGAGAACTTCCTGAACGACTTCATCGACTGCATCCGACGGAAGAGGCCCGACGACTTCAAACACCGCTACCGGGGTGTCGATCTACTCCTCCTCGACGATGTCCAGTTCTTCGAGGGCAAGGAGCAGATACTGGAAGAGTTCTTCCACACCTTCAACTCCCTATATGAGTCCGGGAAGCAGATGGTGATCAGTTCGGACCGGCATCCACGAAACCTCTCTTCGCTGGAGAGCCGGCTCCGCAGCAGGTTCGAGTGGGGCCTGCTCACGGACATCCAACCTCCGGACATGGAGACCCGGCTGGCCATTCTCAAGACCAATGCCGAGTTTGCCCCGCGTCCGGTTCCAATCGAAGTGCTCGAGTACATAGCCGGACTCGTCTCCGACAACATCCGGGAGTTGGAGGGAGCCTTGACCCGGGTCACGGCGTGGTCGGCACTCAACCGGCGTGACATCGACCTGGAGACGGCGCAACGTGTGCTTCAGGACATGATCGCCGCAGAGGAGCCTGTTGCGCTGGGACCCGACGAGATCATCCGCACCACAGCATCGTCGTTTGGCTTCTCTGTCGACGACGTGCTCAGCCCGAGCAGGCGTCAGCCTCTGGTCATGTGCCGCCAGGTGTCGATGTATCTGTGCAGGGAGCTGACCGACCTCTCACTGCCCAAGATCGGTGAGGCGTTCAACCGCGATCACACCACGGTCCTCCACTCGGTCGACAAGGTGAAGCGCATACTTCGCTCCGATCGAGCGGTGTTCGACAGGGTCACACAGCTCACACAGGACCTGAGGAAAGGTGAGGGGATATCCACACGGGCGGAAGGTATCCACAGATAACGTCGACTTGCACAGAATCCGTCCCCAGCACTTTCAACAGGCAAAAGCTCAATGATTCACTACCCAAATCGCCCCAATCCACAAGTCCACAACCCCCTACTACAACTAATACCCTTAAAAATGAATAATTTCAGAAGTAAAAGAAGGGATCACCACCTGTGAGAATCCGAGCGCAGCGAGACGACCTTGCTGATGTTTTTACAAGAGCAAACAGGGCCGTCGGCACGCGCACGGCTCTTCCCGTGTTGCAGGGTCTGCTTTGCGAGGTCTCAGGGAACACTCTTCGGGTGACCGGCACTGATCTCGATGTCACGGTCAAGACATCGCTGGAGGTCGAGGTCATGGAAGAAGGCCGGGCTGTGATTCCTGGCAGGCTGCTTTCGGAGGCCGTGCGCAAGCTTCCGCCGGGTGACGTGACGGTTGGGGTGACCGAGAACGAGATCGAGATTCAAGGAAACGGTCCCCGCTTCAACCTTCGCCCGCTGAACGTCGACGACTTTCCGACCCAGGAGGATCTGGTCACCGATGGTGTTGAGGTTGATGGCGAGCAACTGGCGGAAGCCATCGGGCAGGTGGCGATCGCCGCTTCAGGTGACGGAGCCAGGCCGATTCTCACGGGTGTTCTCTTCGAGGGGACGGATGCCGGGCTACGTATGGTTGCTACCGACTCGTACCGGCTCGCCAAGCGCGAAGTTCCGGGCATTGGCCTCGAGGGCTCCGGCTTGGTTCCGGCGCGGGGCCTAAGGGAGCTCCCGCGGACCGTGGGCGCGGCCAAGGTGACAGCCCAGCTCCGCGAGAGAGAAGCGGTCTTCAGTTCCGACAAGGGCGTGCTGCGACTCCGACTCATCGATGGGAGCTTCCCGAAATACCAATCGCTTCTCCCCGAGTCGTACCCGAACCAGATCATTCTCGACAAGTACGAGCTCCTCGAAGCCTTGGGCAGAGTCACCCTGGTCGCCGAAGATCACATTCCGGTGCGTCTCAAGCTGGTCGAAGGGGGAGTTGAGGTGACGGTGACGCGCCAGGACGTTGGAGGTGAGTCGGAGCACATCTCCGGCGAGTTCTCGGGTTCCGACGAAGAGGTCTCCATCGCATTCAACCCCCGATATCTACAGGATGGGGTCAGCGCGATACCGGGCGACAAGGTCAGGATCAGGGTCATCGACTCCTTCAAGCCCAGCGTTGTCGACTCGGGTTCAGACGAGGAGTATCTCTACTTGCTGATGCCCGTTCGGGTGTAGGCCCTTGAGGGTCGACTGGCTGGTCCTGGGCGACTTTCGCTCCTATCACTCATTGGATTGGAAGCCAGAGCCGGGAGTCAACATCCTGGTTGGGCCAAACGGGGCCGGAAAGACGAATCTCCTCGAGGCGGTTTCGTATCTAGCAACCCTTCGATCCTTCCGCAGGGCTCCGGACGAGGCCCTCATCGCCGATGACACCGACGCCGCGATCATTCGGGCCGGGATCTCGAGCGATGATCGAGAGCGCCTCATCGAGATCGAGATACCCGTGAAGGGCGCGAGGCGAACCCAGGTCGACAAGCAGCGCCTGCGACGCACATCCGACCTACTGGGAGTGCTTCGGGTCGTCGCCTTCCTCCCGGAAGATCTCGATCTCATCAAGCGGGGCCCCGCATATCGTCGCGACCTTCTCGACGAGATAGCTATCCAACTTTGGCCGGCTGCATACGTCGATCAGGCTGAGTTCGATCGGGCACTCCGTCAGCGCAATGCGTTCCTGAAGTCCGGACATCGCGACGGCACCACTCTCGATGTTTGGGATGCCAGGGTGGCCCAGGCCGGGGGAAAGGTCGCATTGCGGCGGGCGCGGGTAGTCGAGGGCATGGAACCGCTGCTCGGCGATGCCTACCGTGAGATCTCGAGCTCTGATGCGACGACCGGCATCTCGTACCAGTCGAGCTGGCCGTCGGAACGATTCGTCGGTGGCAGCGCAGCCGAATTCACGGATGGCATGCTGTCTGCGCTACGAGAGACGCGTGGCACCGACTACGAGCGCAGGGTCACGACGACCGGCCCGCAAAGAGACGAGCCCGTGCTGGAGCTCGATGGTCACGACGCGAGGGTGCACGGGAGCCAGGGCGAGCAACGCACAATGGCCCTTGCCATCAAGCTCGCCGCGCATCGCCTCATTGCCGAGGCCACCGACTCTCCGCCTGTCCTTCTCCTCGACGACGTCTTCAGCGAGCTCGACCCGAAGCGCTCCTCGGCTTTGGCCGGGGCGCTACCCGGCGACACACAGACCCTGGTGACCTCGGCGCGCCCCGATGAGGTGCCCGTCGTCGGGGTGGTCTGGTCGGTTGATGGAGGACTTCTCCGTGAGTGACCGAAATGACATGACAGCCTTCTCGTCGGCCATGAACGACATGTTCCGCCGTCTCGGGCTGCCGGATCCGCTCCTGGTCGGGAGGATCCGGGAAGAATGGTCCGACATGGCCGGAACGCCATGGGCGGGACGCTCGCAACCTGTGACGATCAGGGGCAAGACCCTTGTTGTGGAGGCATCCTCGGCCTCCCTGGTGGCATTCCTCAAATATGGGGTCGAAGATCTGCTCCAGGAGATAGAAAGACGGTTCGGGCCTGGGGTTATCGACGCAATAGACGTGCGGCCCCCTTCGTGACGAAACCCTTGCATTGATTCGTTCTTGTCGCCCATCATCAGTAGAATGACAAGTGTGAAAGTTTCCCGCCACAGCGGCGGATTCGCAGCCAGATTCCCCGGTCAGGTTCAGCTACGAGGAGGGTCGTGACGGCTACACGCGATAGCTACAAAGCCAAAGACATAACTGTTCTCGAAGGGCTCGAGGCGGTCAAGAAGCGACCCGGTATGTATATCGGCTCGACAGGGCCGCGCGGGCTTCATCACCTCATATGGGAGGTGGTCGACAACTCTGTCGACGAGGCGATGGCCGGCCACTGTGACCAGATAGCGGTCACTCTCCGTGAGGACGGCGGTGTCGAGGTGTCGGACAACGGCCGAGGGATCCCCATCGACAAGGTGGACAAGACCAAGCGGTCCGCCCTGACAACGGTTCTCACCACACTGCACGCGGGGGGCAAGTTCGGAGAGGGTGCGTACACCGTCTCTGGCGGCCTCCACGGTGTGGGCGTCTCGGTGGTAAACGCTCTCAGCGAGCGGCTCGAGGCAGAGGTACGTACCGACGGCTTCGTGTACACACAGAACTTCAAGAACGGGATCCCTGAGACCAAAGAGCCCAAGAAGGGGCGTCCGATCAAGAAGACGGGCACGACGATCCGGTTCTGGCCGGCCAAGGACACTTTCACGGAGTCGATCGAGTTCGACTACGACACCGTGTCGGCGAGGCTTCGTGAGACAGCGTTCCTCAACCGCGGTCTCCACATCACCCTCACCGATGAGCGCGGCGAGGAGCCGGTCGTCGATGAGTTTCACTACAAAGGGGGCCTTGTCGACTTCGTCAAGCACCTCAATTCGAAGCGCGACCCGATTCACCCCCACATCATCGACATCACCGACGTCAACGACGACGCCGAGATGGATGTCGCTCTGCAATGGACCACCTCGTACACGGAGTCGGTCCTGTCATTCGCCAACAACATCAACACTCATGAAGGCGGAACCCACGAGGAGGGGTTCAAGAAGGCGCTGACCAAGTCCATCAACGAGTTCGCCCGCTCCAAGAACCTGCTCAAGGAAAAAGACCCCAACCTCACGGGTGAGGACATCCGCGAGGGTCTCACCGGGGTTGTGTCGGTGAGGGTGAAAGAGCCTCAGTTCGAGGGTCAGACCAAGACCAAGCTGGGCAACACCGAGATCAGGTCATATGTCGAGAAGGCCCTCAACCGTCGTCTTCCCGAGTGGCTGGAGAAATATTCTCCCGAGGCGCGCAAAATCGTCGAAAAGTCGGTGAGCGCGGCCAAGGCCCGCGAAGCAGCTCGCAAGGCGCGTGAGCTGACCCGGCGCAAGTCTGGCCTCGAGTCCGGCGGGCTCCCCGACAAGCTGGCCGACTGTTCCAGTCGCGATCCGGGTGAGTCCGAGCTGTTCATCGTCGAGGGTAAGTCGGCGGCCGGCCCGGCCAAATCGGCGCGAGACTCCGCGACACAGGCAATTCTGCCGATCAGGGGCAAGATCCTGAACGTCGAGAAAGCTCGCCTCGCCAAGGCACTCCAGAACACAGAGGTCCAAGACATCATCACGGCGATGGGCACCGGGATCGGTGAGGAATTCGACGTGACGAAGGCGAGGTACCACAAGATCGTGGTCCTCACCGACGCCGACGTCGACGGATCCCATATCCGCACCTTGCTCCTCACGCTCCTCTTCCGTCACATGCGGGGCCTGATCGAAGCCGGGTACGTGTATGTGGCCCAGCCGCCTCTCTATCGAGTCAAGGTGGGCTCAAAAGTCCACTACCTCAAGGACGAGGAGGAGCTGACAGAGTTCAAGAAGAGCCATCCGAAGGTCAAGCCGACCCGATTCAAAGGTCTCGGCGAGATGAACCCTTCGGAGCTCTGGGAGACCACGATGAACCCGGAGACGCGGACACTCCTGCGTGTCGACATGGAAGACGCAGCGCGGGCCGAAGAGGTCTTCGTCACGTTGATGGGCGACGACGTGTCCTCCCGCAAGCTCTTCATTCAGCAGAACGCAGACGACGTCCGTTTCCTAGACATCTGATACCCGAGCAGAAATGACTGACGACAGCAGACCACAGCCCCTGAGCGGCAGCGAGATCGAAATCACCGACGAGATGGAGCAGAGCTTCATCGATTACGCCATGTCGGTCATCGTGTCTCGCGCCCTCCCCGACGTACGCGACGGCCTCAAGCCTGTCCAGAGGCGGATCGTGTACTCGATGTTCGAGAACAACATCGGCCCGAGCTCGGCACATCGCAAGTGCTCGAAGGTGGTCGGGGATGTGATGGGCAACTATCACCCTCACGGCGACCAAGCGATCTACGACGCGCTGGTGCGCATGGGACAGGACTTCTCCATGCGTCATCTCCTGATAGACCCACAGGGGAACTTCGGGACCATCGACGATCCGCCCGGTGCCGCTCGCTACACGGAATGCCGCCTCACCCAACTCTCGACCCATCTGCTCGAGGGGATCAAGGAGGACACGGTCGACTTCGTCGACAACTACTCGGGTGAGATGCAACAGCCCGATGTGCTTCCGGCACGGTTTCCCAACCTGTTGGTCAACGGCTCACAGGGAATCGCCGTCGGCATGGCGACGAACATCCCACCCCACAACCTCAACGAGGTGATCGATGCGTGTCTTCACGCCATCGAGAACCCGGACGCCGGCTCCGAAGAGCTGATGCAATTCATCAAGGGCCCCGACTTCCCAACCGGCGGATTCCTCGTGGGCGCGCAAGGGATCAAGGAAGCTCTCACCACCGGTCGGGGAAGCGCGAAGATCAGGGCGGTATGTGACGTCCAGGAGATTCGCAAGGGCCGAACTGCGATAGTCGTCACCGAACTGCCCTATCAGGTGTCGATCGAAAGAGTCATCTCAAAGATCAAAGACCTCGTCGACGGCAAGAAGATCACGGGCATCTCCGAAGTGCGCAACGAGTCCTCGGACAGGGTCGGCACCCGCCTCGTGATAGAGCTGAAGCAGGGCGCGGTTCCCCAGGTGGTCCTGAATCAGCTGTACAAGGGGACGCCTCTCCAAGACTCGTTCGGCTACAACATGGTGTCGCTGGTCGACGGTGTTCCCCGGACGCTCAATCTCGCCGAGATGATCGGTTATTACCTGGACCATCAGATGGAGGTCATCGAGCGTCGGACGAAGTTCCGCCTCGATCAAGCCGAAGCCCGGGCCCACATCCTCGAGGGCCTCATCATCGCCGTCGACAACATCGACGAAGTCATCAAGATCATTCGTGGCTCGGAGGACACCGCCGAGGCCCGGACAAATCTGATCGAGCGGTTCGAGCTCTCTGAGATCCAGGCGAACTCGATCCTCGACATGCCGCTGCGTCGTCTGACCGCTCTAGAAGTCGACAAGCTTCGCACCGAGCTGGCCGAGTTGCACGAGACGATCGCGGACCTGAAGTCGATCCTGGCCGATCCCGAGCGACGCTGGTCGATAATCCGTGAAGAGTTGGTCGGGATCAAGGAGACCTTCGGCAATCCGAGACGAAGCCGTCTCATCCCCGACGAGGGAGACCTCAGCCTCGAAGACCTGATCGCCGATGACGAGTTGATCGTCACGATTTCCGAGGCCGGATACGTCAAGTCGGTACCTGCGTCGACCTACAGGATCCAGGGTCGAGGGGGCCGGGGTATCAAGGCCGCCGAAGTTCAGGAAGAGGACGTAGTCCAGCACCTCGTCCATACGACGGCTCACGCCTATTTGCTCTTCTTCACCAACAAGGGCTTGGTGCATCGAGTCAAGGCTCATTCGATCCCCAGACAGTCGCGTACGGCCAAGGGTGTTCTCGCCCAGTCCGTACTGCCGCTCGAGCCGGACGAGAAGATTCAGGCCATCATTGATACCCGCGACTACGAGACCGGCCGGTACCTGGTCATGGTCACGAAGAACGGGCAGGCGAAAAAGACGGAATTCCAGGAGTACGACTCCCGCAACTCGACCCTGATCGCAATCAAGCTCGCCGACGGTGACGAGCTCGTCTCGGTTCGCACGACAAATGGCGAAAACGACTTTCTCATCTTCACCAGGGACGGCCAGGGCATTCGCTTTGCCGAGTCCGACCTCCGCGCCATGGGCAGGGACACCCAGGGAGTGAGAGGCATCAAGCTGCGTGACGGTGACGAAGTCGTGGGGGCAGTCTCCAACGTGGACGGTGACGAAGTTTTGTTGCTCACTACCGGTGGATACGGAAAACGGACCGCCATGGACCAATTCCGCCAGCAGGGCCGGGGTGGCTACGGGGTGAAGGCCTACAAGCTGACCAAGGTCCGTGGGGAGCTCGTCGGGGCTCGGGCCGTGAGCAAGGACGACCATGTCTTCCTCATCTCTTCGCGGGGCACCGGAATTCGCCAGGCTGTCTCGAAGATATCCCGTCAGAAGCGAGATTCGACCGGAGTCAAGGTCGTAGACCTTGCCGAGGGAGCGAAGCTGACCGCGTTCGCAATAGTTCACCCCGAAGAGGAATAAGACCGCATCCCGACCAGAATCATTGGGATAGCTGAGATCTTTCGTAGACTCTCAACAGAACCAGGAGTTTTCCATGGCCACCGTACGTCGCGTTAGGCGAATAATCCGAAAGATCGACCCGTGGACCACGCTGAAGGTATCGGCTTTGGTCTGGGCCGTATTAGCCGTCGCCCTGGTTCTCGGGACCGTGATCTTCTGGTCTGTGCTGGACCGGGCCGGCATCCCGGACCGGATCACGGAGTTCATGGTCGAGATCACGCTCATCGAAGAGGGAACCCAACCTTTCGGAAACGTCGAGCAGTTCTTCCGCGCCCTCGTCTTTGGGGCCGTGGTTTGGTGGGTAGCGATGACCGGCGCGACCGTGCTCGGCGCCGTGATCTACAACCTCGTTTCCGATGTCGTCGGGGGCCTCGAGATCGTCGTTCTCGAAGAGACCTACAACCCAACTGTCGCCCCGATGAGCCCTCCGGTTCTTCATCCGCCGGCCGACTATCGCAACGGCCCCCCCGAGGAACACGCAGACATTCCCACTCAGGAGCACGAGGCGCTGGAGCCCACTGGCTCAGAGTCTCGAACATAGAGCAACTCCCCCTGGTCCACGACCTCTGGCTTGAGATGGGTTTGGCCATAGACTGAGCCTGTGAATCGAATCTCCCCCGTTCTCATCGCCGGAGCCGTGGCTGCAGTCGTTGTCGCCCTTGTCCGCAAGAAGACAGACGACATCCCGGAGCCGGACTGGCGGCCGGTAGAGCCGACATGAAAGTGGGGGTGCTGATCGGTGGAGACATCCCGGTCCGCGCCGCGCACTCCCTCGCTGCCGACCCGCTCGTCGACTCAGTGGTCGTCGTAGGCCCGGCCAAGAGCAGAAGCTTCGACGTGGTTGACGACCCTTCGGCATGCGATGTCCTCATTGGCAGCGGAAGGGAGTCTCTGCGGCGGTCACGACGATTCGGGCTCCCTCTCATCTGGGACCTGGACGAACCTGCCGACGGGGTTGCCGTGTGGGGAGCTTCACCCTTTGGTGTGGCCGCAGCGATGTCCGTCAGGGAGAAGAAGGCAAACCTTGCCGCTCTTGCCCATCCCGATGCCGACGCTGCCAACGGGCGATCGGTCCGGTTCGCCAGGCCGGTGGGAGCGACGCAGACGAGTCCGGTCAGAGCTGACGGCCATGTGGTTCATGTGGGCCGGTCGTACAACGAATATGCGGCGTGCCTCGTGACCTCGAAGAGTCGCAGCGTCACCGTCGTCGACCGCGCCGCGTTCATGTCGGGCGTTGCCCTGGCCGCCGGTGTGTCCGTCTTCACGGCACAACCGAGAGCGACTTGGGAGGACGCACTGACATATCTGGAGACTGCCGTCGGCATGGGTCTCGTCATGGCGGAGGCTTAGCCGCTCCAAGTCCCGGCACGGACATCCGAGAACTGTCCTGGCAACGAACATTGTCTGTGCGCACACGGGTGTGCGCGTCGGTCTCCGGAATCGAGCCCCACTTCGGATCCGGGTCAGAGAGGGCCGGCTCCTTCGCAGGAGCCGGCCTTTTCACGTCCCGTGGTTGCTATATCCGCACCGTGGGTACTCTTCGCGTCGTGAGAGATTCGCGTATGCGTCTCTGGGGGGTCATCCTCACTATTTCGTTGCTTGCCGTGGCCTGCACTACTGGCGGAGCGACGCCAGACAGTGGCGATCCAACCCCGACGACCGGCTCGACAGGCACAGCGGGCGATCCTTCGACAGACCCTGGCGATTGCCCGACCACCGGTGACTCTGAACCATGGTCCGCCGACGTTCAGGTGGAGGCGAAGGTGGTGCAGGAACCCTCCGGTGATGCTCCTGGCGTGGCGCTGATGATGTATCCACGTCCTGACTACGAGGGCAAGCCATGGTCGCAGTGGGGACAGGGAATCGTGAGCTCTGACGGAAAGTTCTACAGCGCCATCGGTGATCATCATGGCGCAGATGGGAACTCTTTCATCTATGAGTACGACCCGGAGACGATGAAGCTGACCCAAATCGTCGATGTCCTGGCCACAGTCGGGCACGAGCCTGGTGCGTGGGGCTTCGGGAAGATCCATGCTCAGATGGTCGAAGGCCCATGCGGCGAGATCTACGCGTCGACGTACTGGGGTAACCGCCGGGGCCTCACCTTCACCAACGGCTACGAGGGCGACGTCTTGCTTCGTCTCAACCCTTATGAGAGGACCACCGAGAACGTTGGGGTGATCCTGCCCGAGCATGGTGTCGCCTCCCTGGCTGCCACACCTGACGGCTCCCTGCTGTATGCGGAGGCCGCCGACCCCGAGGGTCAGAAGGTCGGGGCTTTCGTTGTCATCGACGCCGAGACCGGAGAGACAGTGTTCAGCGACGATGACGGTGCGCACTCCGGCTATCGAAACATTGCTGTAGCCGCTGACGGATCGGCCTTGGTTTCATGGAACGAGACCGGCCTTGCCCGGTACGATCCGGAAGAGAACACTCTGACTCTCCTCGATTCGGTGCTGCCCGGCTCGATCTTGCGAGCTTCGACCCTGCCCGACGCCGAGGGGACGATCTACGCAGTCACTCGAGACCCTGCGGTCTTCTTTGCGCTCGAAGCCGATGGGTCGGTATCCGAGCTCGGTCCAGCATTGGGTTACACCGCCTCCATGGCTCTCTCCCCGGATGGAGATCGCTTCTACTACATACCGGGGGCGCATGGGTCGGCATGGGAGTCAGGCACGCCGCTCATCGCTGTGGACACCGAGACGGGGGAGAGCGAAGTCGTCGTGGAGTTGAACCCGTTCGTCGAAGCCGAATACGGTCTGGTGGCAGGCGGCACCTACAACGTCGCAGTCAGCGACGACGGTAAGACCATCTATGTGGGGCTCAATGCAGGGGACCCCGCGACCAGGGACGCGTTCGGTGAGGTAGTCCTCGCCGTTGTGACGCTTCCGTGAGACAACCGATTCAGGTCGTCGCCGTGTCGTTTTGCCTCGTCCTGGCTGCATGCACCTCGGACGGCTCAGGTGAACCAGGCTCCACGTCGGACGGCGGGCAGACCGATGGTGAAACGACAACGACCGTGGCCTCACCGGGCGACGGCCCTTATGAAGTCTGTTGGACCGCTGAAGGCGGCGAAGGGCCAATCGGGTCGGCCGCTTTCGTCGATCGCACCGAGGAGCTCGGCCTGCTGGAGCCGCTCACGGGGATGCGTGGGCATGCTGCTGCATGGGGGGATGTCAACGGAGACGGATATGTCGATCTGCTCGTTGGCACGTTCGCAACTGCCCGGAGCGATGTCTATCTGGTGAGGGGAGCAGAGGGCCCGTCGCCCGATCGCCTGTTGCTCGGGACCGGAGACGGATTCGAAGTCGATGCACGTTTCCCGGAGCAATATGGGCGCACTTCGGGGGCGGCACTGGTCGATCTCGATGGAGACGGCGATGTCGACGCGATCCTCTCACGCAACGTCACCGGTCGGGAGGAGGGAGCCGCAGCGACCGAGATCTTTGAGAATGTCGACGGAGAGTTCGTTGTGGTAGATGCCGGAATCGATCCCGAATTGGGGGGACGCTCGATAGGTGTTGTCGACATCGACGTTGATGGGTTGCTCGACCTCGTGATCCTCGAGGACCGATATCAGGGAGCGTCGACCAGGGTCTACAGGAATATGGGGAGCCTCGCCTTCGAAGATGCAACTTCGTCATTTGGCTTCCCGGACGGAGTCCATGGGCTTGGTCTGGCCACCGGCGACCTGAACAACGACGGTTTCACCGACTTGTTCGTGGCAGGTTCGAACCGGCTCTTCGTAGGGACGGGAGACGGTTTCGACGAAGTTGTGGGTGATTTCCAGTGGGAGACCCTGGGCCCCGAAGATGACGTGGCGGGAGCTGCGATGGCTGACATGAATCGCGATGGGCGGCTCGACCTCTTGGTTGGGCACCACTTCAACAGCACTGTCTCCCGAGACACCGAGGTCCCGGTCCGTCTCTATCTCAACACGACCGAAGGTGAGGGCTCGGAGCCGTCGTTCTTGGACGTGACAGATGAATCGGGGCTCGTTGCCCTACCGACGAAGGCGCCCCACGTGGAGCTCGTCGACATCGACAACGACGGCTGGCCCGACATCCTGACGTCGGCGTCAGCCGGAGAAGGTTCGTCGCCGGCCGTGCTCATGCACGAAGGGCTGGAGGACGGTGTCCCACAGTTCTCCGTCCCGGAGGGTCTCGGGTCCGATCAGTACTGGGTCACAACTCCGACCGCCGATGTCGATCGTGATGGACGGGTCGACCTGCTCGCAGTCGAATGGGACCCTTCACTGCCTTCGATCCTTTTTGCCAACACGACGTCGTCTGGCAACTTCCTGGAGGTGATCGTCGCAGATGGCTATCGAGGCGTCGGTAGTCGCGTCGAGGTCTACGAGGCGGGTGGCATGGGTGATCCGGCAGCGTTGCTCGGAGTCCGTGAGATCACGGCGACCGTCGGATACACCGCGGGGCTGGAGCTCGTAGCTCACTTCGGGCTGGGTGATACCCAGATCGTCGACCTGGCAGTCCTTCCGTTTGGCTCCGATGAGCCGGAGATCATCACCGGAGTCGAGGCGAATCGCCGGATCGCAGTCGCCGGCAGCTGCTGAGCCGGTTTCGCCGTTCACGAGACCGGGGTAATAGGGCCCGATGGTGCGGTTCAAGAGGGACCCAGGAGGTCCCGGCCAGGTAATAGATCGTCGCGGGTCGGGTACGGCTCTGCGGTTTGGGGCCGGTGGTGGTGGCATCGCCCTCGTCGTGGTCCTTCTCCTCACGCTCTTTGGTGGTGGCTCGGATTTCGGGCCTTTGCTTGATTCGCTCTCGGGCTCGGGGCAGGTGGCTCCGGCCGCTGACCCAATTGACCCCGAGAACGATCCAGACGCAGACCTCGTCGGCTTCCTCGAGGATGTGCTCGAGGACTCCCAGGGGATGTGGGTGTCGGTCTTCCAGGAATCCAATCTCGACTACCAGCCAACCAATCTCGTCGTGTTCAACGGATTCACCCAGTCAGGATGCGGGGGTGCGCAGGCCCAGTCGGGTCCCCACTATTGCCCGCTGGATGGTCTGGTCTACATGGACCTCGACTTCCTTCGCCTGCTCCAGGACAGGTTCGACGCCGCAGGAGATACCGCTCAGGCGTACATCCTGGCGCACGAGGTAGCCCACCATGTTCAGAACCAGCTCGGGATCATCGACGAGGTGACGAGACTGGGCCAGAGTGAGCCCGATCGTGCCAACGACCTGAGCATCTCCCTCGAGCTCCAGGCGGACTGCTTTGCTGGGGTCTGGTTGTCGACACTCCGTGACGGGACCTCAGCGGCCATTCTGGAGGAGAACGATCTGCAGGAGGCTCTGGACGCTGCAGCAGCCGTGGGCGACGACGCCATCCAGCAACAGACCTCAGGGTCGGTGAATCCCGAGTCATGGACCCATGGAAGCTCGGAGCAGCGTTTCCAATGGCTGAAGACAGGCTTCGACACGGGAGATCCGACGGCCTGCGATACGTTTTAACTGCCGGCCGACTTCGACGCCTTCTCTATCTGGACGTTTGGTCGATCGCGTGGCGGGGGATCACCGTCAATCTTCGCGGCAGAGTGGGTGATGGTCGTCGAACAGACGCCGGTCGGCCGGGGCTCCCGCCGCGTTCTGCGACAAACACGAACTTGTGCCACTGGCGGCTCGACGGGGAGTGA
>QQVI01000019.1 GCA_003388545.1 Actinomycetota bacterium | reverse complement strand
ACAGAAACACGGCAGCCGGTGACACGGCAACAACCCTGATCAAGGCGTGGCTGATCGATGCTGATGAGGAGAACGGCGTGTTCATCTGGGCGTTCAACGAGACTCTGATCTCGAGCAGCGAGGGAGTCAGCGGTCACGGAACCGGGATTGCCGTCGTGACGGTCCATCCGGATGGGAGTTTCAGCCTCGAGTCATCGGCGGACGTGATCCTCAACTTCGGGTAGCCCGGTTCTAGGTCGAGGTCGTGCTCGCCCGGAGGCGAACACAGCCTCGTCCGAACTCAACTGGTCTCCCGAAAGAATCGTGCGTCCTGACAGGGTCGTGTTTGGACAACCTGCGGCGTTGATCTGACGCCCTCGGCCGGCACCTGTTTCCACGGTCCCGCAACGGGGTAATCGACCTGAAGACTCCATTAACGCAAGTTTCGGTGCCTGCGCAATGTTCGGGCTGCCATAGACAAGAAAGGACCATTTCATGACTGGATTCATCGTGACGCTGCTCGTCATCTGGCTCGTGCTCGCCATTCTCGGCGCCGTGCTCGAAGGCCTCTTCTGGCTCACCGTCGTTGCCATCGTGCTGCTCCTGGCCACAGGGGCCTGGGGCTGGATCAAGCGCAAAGCCGCCTGAGCTCTACCGACCCACATGACATCTCAGGAGCCCCTGTAGCCCCAGCAGTCTCGCCGGAAACTGCCAACGGACCCGCCCCCGGCGGGTCCGCGTGGAGGTGCTGGGACGATTCTGAAACCGGATCCAGGGGAGCACGGAGCAGTTTCCGGAGGAAACTGCCAACGGACCCGCCCCCGGCGGGTCCGCGTGGAGCTGAGGGGATTTGAACCCCTGACCCCTTGACTGCCAGTCAAGTGCTCTGCCGAACTGAGCTACAGCCCCAGATTTTGGAGAGCCAGCATTTTACCTACTGGCCTTCGTCAACACCGAATCACCGGTCGTCGGCCATAGACAGATCGACGTCCCCGTGTGAATAATTGGGCCAGAGATTCGTTCGGAGTGATCGATGAGGCCCCTGACGACAGTAGGTCGGCTGGGATTGGCGGCTTTTGGCCTGTTCTTGCTACTCGTCGGCATGGTGACCTGGTCGTGGGTCACTGAATACGGAGCAGGCATCAATTGGATGGTCGAGTCCGCCGATGAAGGCATCGAGCGCCTATACATCGTCGAAGAGCGGGCCGCAGACCCAAACGAACCTCCTGCGACCAGGCTGATCTTTGAAGGCACACCACAAGAGGTGTTCGAGTTCGCTGAAGCGTACGAAGCAGAGCGTCGCAGCTACGTCGTACCGGCCGTGATCCTCGTTGCAGGGGCTCTCATCGTCATTGTCGCAATCGTCTATCCCCGAATCAGAGACATGACTCACCCAAACGCAGCCCAAAACATCCGAAGTTGACGATCACGACCTCAACCGGCCAAGTGGTCCGTTAAGGCCTTACCTGGGATCTTGGATACTGATGCGGCGGCACTTTATTCTCGCTCGCGGATCGTCACGATCGCCGTCAGCAGCGTTGACTGCCGTGGAGGGTCACTGCCCTTCTGCGCTGCTCTCCGAGACCGCCGGTTCGCTCCAGGTCACCTTTGCGGCGTCGGCCCAGAGCCGTTCGAGCCCGTAGTACTCCCTCGGGCCGTTCTGGAACAGATGGACGATGATGTCGCCATAATCGAGCAGGATCCACTCGGCCTCGGCTTGTCCTTCGCTTCTGAGCGGTTTGATGCCGAGATCCTCGCGAAATCGCTCTTCGACCGCCTCGGCGAGAGTTTGCACATGGGGTCGGGATGTCCCGGTGGCGATAACGAAAACGTCGGAGAGAACAAAAAGGTCTTCGACATCGAGAAGGACGATGTCGGTGCCTTTCTTGGAGAAGATGGCATCTGCGGCCTTTCTTCCCAGGTCTTCACTTTGCTCTACGACGGTCACTCCTCTCGGATGATTTGGTCCACCCTATCGCCTGTTTCGGGTTTCGCATACAGATTCTCGGCCAAGATGTACCCATAAACACCTTCAGGCACTAGAAACCGGTACGGACGCCCTTCCGCGGCCATGGCGCGAATCATCGTGCTACTCAGGTCCAGGGCGGCCATCTCGAGTCGCAACGCACCGGGGAGAGCCTCCGTGACGGCCGATGGTGGAGTTCCCGGTCGGGGCACGACGATCATCCTCGCCCTATCGAGCACATCCTCCGCCCTGTGCCACGAGTGAATGCCAGCTGCCGCATCGGCCCCAAGGATCAAGAAGAGCTCGTCGTCATCGGGGAATGACTCCAGAGTGTCGATCGTGTAGGACGGACCCTGGCGTTCCGTTTCCTGGAGATCGATTTCGAAGCCGTCGATTCCCTCGATGGATATGCGCGTCATGGCAACTCTGTGCTCGACAGCCGTCACCTCGCGATCGGTCTTCTGCCAGGGATCACCGGCCGGCACGAACAAGACTCGATCCAGGCCGGCGAAGAGCGCGGTCTCGGCGGCGTGGAGATGCGCCATGTGGATCGGGTCGAATGTTCCTCCGAGGATTCCTGTCCTCACGGGAGCGAGGATAGGGCTGTGGCGGGGTCACGAGGCGGAGCGCCCTCGAGATGTCGGGGTGGTGGCATCCCAGCCAGGGCTGCGGATCGGTGTACACGTCTCCAATGCGTAGAGAAAGATGAGTACCTGTCTCACCATGTGCGGCACCCGCAGCCCCAATGGGTTGACCACGAGTGACGTATTGGCCCGCGACGACCGAGATCGATGACAGATACGAGACCGACACCTTGAGCCCTGGAAGCGGCTGCACCGTTATCGACTTCATCCCGGCAACTGATCCGGCAAAGGTAACGACTCCTGACGCCGGAGCGGCAACGACATCGTCGAAGCTGGCCTCGAAGTCGAGACCCCAGTGACCTGCGTATTGCCCGACGGGAGCGAATGTCGCCGTGACCGGGCCAGGAACGGGCGGGGCGATGCAGAGGGCTGCGATCAGATATACGTTGAGAATCCCCACCACCCCACATTCATCTCTTCGAACGTACGGGGCGGAAGATTCAATTGCCAGAGGGTCGGCTAAGTTGCGTGTGTGAAAGGAACGAGATGACAACAACGCGAATCGGACTCATGGGTTTCGGCCGCATCGGGAGGAACGTGTTCCGCCTCGTCCACGACAGGGACGATCTCGACGTGGTGGCCATAAGCGACATCGCCGATCCCGATGCCCTCACCTACCTTCTCAAGTACGACTCGATCTACGGTCGCTTCCCCAAGCCTGTGGCGCACTCCGACGGAACTCTCAACTACGGAGACAAGAGCGCAGCATTTGTCAGCGCCAAGGAGCCGGGCGACGCAGATTGGGACGATCTCGGCGTAGACGTGGTGCTGGAAACGACCAGCAAATACCGCACCAGGGAGTCTCTGCAAAGGCACATCGATGCCGGGGCCCGCAAGGTAGTACTCACTTCTAGCCCGGAGAACCCGGGCGAGGTCCCTCTATTGCTCAGAGGCATCAATGACGAGATCCTCCAGCCCGATACCGACATGATCGCTCTCGGCTCGAACACCTCCAATGCCGTGGCGCCGATCCTGAAGACCTTGAACGACCACTTCGGGATCAGGCGGGTGTTCATGACCACGGTCAAGGCGATGTCAAACTCCGGCCGGCTGGCCGACGTCCCCACCGACTCGTTCCGGACGAGCAGGGCTGCGGGAGAGAACATCATCCCTGCCGCAACGAATTCCGCAGAGATAATTGCCCAGGCCCTACCCGAGTTGGCCGGTCGGATGACAGCGACAGCGCTGAACGTACCGGTCACAGACGGCTCGACGGTGGACATGGTGACGGAGATCGACGGCGAGACCTCAGAGGACGAGGTGAACAAGGTGGTCAAGGAGGCGGTCGCGAGCAATTACAAGGGCGTCATCGCCTATGTCGAAGATCCGATCGTCTCCTCAGACGTGCGTGACGAGCCGCACTCTGGCATCTATGACAGCCTCGCCACCATGGTGACCGGAGGAAATCTCGTAAAGACCATCACGTGGTTCAACAATGGATGGGGCTACTCGAATCGTGTCGTCGAGGTGGCCGCCAGGATCGCTGCATTCGATGAAGGAGACGGAGAATGACCCGGATAGCCATCAACGGTTTCGGCCGGATCGGTCGCGCAGTGTTCCGGATAATCGCGGGGCGTCCGGACTCCAATATCGAGGTGGTGGCCATCAACGACCTCTCCGACGACGACATCCTCGCCTATCTCCTCGAGTACGACTCGGTGATGGGGCCGTTCGACCAGGAGGTCACTGTCGCAGACGGCGTCATGAAGGTCGGAGACCATGAGATCAAGATGCTGATGGAGCGGAATCCAGAGGATTTGCCTTGGGAGGAGCTTGGCGTGGACATCGTCGTCGAGGCGACGGGTGTGTTCCGCGATCGGGCCTCACTCGAGAAGCACATCGCGGCGGGCGCCAAGAGAGTGGTACTCACGGTCCCTTCGAAGGACAAGATCGATGAGACCGTCGTCCTCGGCGTGAACGACAAGGACCTCGACGCAGGAGACATCATCGTCTCCAACGCGTCGTGCACGACAAACTGCCTGGCTCCCCTTGCCAAGGTCCTCGACGACAAATTCGGGATCAAGAAGGGCGTCATGACAACCGTCCACGCCTACACGAATGACCAGCGACTGGCCGACGTTCCCCACAAGGACTTGCGACGTAGTCGGGCCGCGACGGAGAACATCATCCCGACTACGACCGGAGCCGCCAAGGCGGTAGGCGAGGTCCTGCCTCAGCTCGCCGGGAAGCTCGATGGGATGGCGATGCGGGTGCCCGTGCCCGACGGATCAACCGTCGACCTCGTCGTCGAGCTCGATCAGAACGTGACCGTCGAGCAGGTGAACGAGGCGGTTCGGGAGGCCGCCGAAGGAGCACAGGCGGGGATCATCGAGTACAACACCGACCCGATCGTCTCCACCGACATCATTGGCAACCCCCACTCGTCGATCTTCGACGCGGCCGCGACACAGGTTCTCGACGGCAATCTGGTGAAGGTCATGTCGTGGTACGACAACGAATGGGGCTACAGCAACCGCGTTGTCGACCTGATCGAACGGCTCGGCGAGATCATCGAGAAAGGCTGACGGAGGGAGACACCTCTCTCGAAGCTCATCTCGGAATCTTCTCCCAGATCTTCTCCGGAGTCAGTGGTATCTGGATCTCGTCGGTCTGAAGCGCGTCGCAGACAGCATTCAGGACGGCCGGTGTCGATCCGATGGCGCCGGCTTCCCCGATCCCTTTGGCACCGAGCGGATTGGTCGGCGTTGGCGTGATCGTGCTCTGCAGTTCGAACAGCGGCAACGACACAGCCGAGGGAATGAGATAGTCGACGAAGGATGAGGTCACCAGATTCCCGTCCTCGTCATACCTCGCCTCTTCCCAAATCGCTTGCCCTATACCCTGGGCGAGGCCACCGTGCCTCTGGCCCTCGGCGAGCATCGGGTTGACGATGTTGCCCGCGTCGTCGACAGCCCACATCCGTTGAAGTTCCAGCGCACCGGTCTCCCGGTCTATCTCCACCTGAGCCAAGTGCACTCCGTACGGGAAGTTCAACCCGCCGGACTTGAGGTGGATCTCCTCGTCTAGGCCTGGAGTGACTCCGTCGGGAACGTTGCCGGCCAGCGCTGCACCGACCACGTCGGTCCAGCTGATGGACACATCGGTGCCTCTGACCACGGCTCTGGAATCAACGAGCTCGATGTCCGCGTCCGAGGCCTCCATGAGATGCGCAGCGATCTTCTTGGCTTTCTCGGCCACCTTCTCGGCCGCGGCGTGGGAGGCGGAGCCGCCCTGAGCCAGGGAGCGAGACCCCGATGTCCCCCAGCCATAGGGAGACGTAGCGCTGTCACCTTGCTCGATCTTCACCTTCTCGACCGGTATCCCAAGCTGTTTGGCCACGAGTTGTGCGAACGAAGTGCGATGCCCTTGACCCTGATCGAGCGTTTCCACGAAGACCGACACGGACCCATCACCATGCACCTGGATCCGTGCCGCGCCCCAATCCTCGAATCCACACACCTCGACGTACGCCGCAAGGCCGATCCCGACGAGACGTCCCTCGGCTCGGGCAGCATCTTGTTGGAGTCGCAAGGAGTCGTATCCGGCAAAATCGAGGAGCTTGTTCAGAGTCGACTCATAGTCTCCGCTGTCATAGGTGTATCCGGCACGAGACCTATAGGGGAACTGGTCGGGGCGAACGAAGTTGCGTCTCCGCACCTCTGCCGGGTCGATCCCGGTCTCTCTTGCAATCGCCTCGATTACTCGTTCGATGGTGAGGGTTGCCTCGGGGCGCCCCGCCCCCCGGTAGATCCCCCGCGGCGCCCGGTTGGTCCACACGCCGCGCTGGGTCCATCCATAAACACCAATGTCGTAGTTGCCGGTCCCCATGCGCGTGGTGATCGTGATGAACGAGAGATAGCGGTGCCGACACCCCAGATCGACCAGGCTGTCGACCCACAGGCCCTGGATACGACCGTCGGAATCGGCGACGACCTCCCACTTGTGCCGCTGCGCCCTCCCATGCCCGATCGTCAGCAGATGCTCGCGACGAGACTCTGCCCACTTCACCGGGCGACCGGTCATACGGGCTGCGATGACGGTCAGATATTCCTCTTCGGCGAGATCGAACTTGCAGCCAAAGCCGCCTCCTACGAATGGGGTGATCACCCGGACGGATGACTGCGGCAGATCGAACGACTCGGCAAGCTCCGCCTGCATGAGTTGCGGTGCCTGGCTCGACAGATGGACGGTCAGCCCATCCTCTTTCCACTCGGCGAGGATGGCTCGATTTTCCATTGGAGCGGGCACGACCCGCGGGTGCTCGACGATGCCCGACAGCCGCACCGGACCTTCCAGGGCGTCGAACTCGGAGCGATCGCCGCGTCCCCGCTCGTATGCGATGTTGGACTCGAAGCCATCATGGATCGGAGGAGCGTCAAGCGCCTCCTCGACGTCGCCGACCACGTCGATCGGCTCGTAGTCGACGAATACCAGATCGGCCGCATCACGGGCTGCGGCCGCGGACTCGGCGACAACAGCCGCAACGGGGTCGCCGGGCATCAGGGCGCGTCCTTGAACCAAGGGAAAGCGACGTGGGACGTTCCGATCAGGATTGGGCGTTGGGGGCATCCGGATGTCGGACACGTGTTCCGGCGTGATGATCGCCCTGACGCCATCGATCTCGAGTGCAGCGTCGATGTCCAACGAGAGCACATCGGCATGTGGGAATGGACTACGGACCACTGCGAGGTGGAGTGTCCCGGCCGGTGTTATGTCGTCCACATAGCGGCCCGTGCCCCGGATCAGTGCCGGGTCCTCGCGTCTCTGGACAGGCGCGCCGATAAAGGAAGGGATTATCGATTCAGTCGTCACCAGGGCGAGGTTAACCGAGAGGACTCGGTTGGCTCACTCCAGTAGGGAGAGGACGGTTGCTCTGAAGTCGTTCGGCTGGAACGGCTTGGTCACGAAAGCGTCGGCACCACCCTCATTGGCTCGTCTCCGTGACTCTTCCTCGGCATGAGCGGTGAGCACGACGACGGGAAGCGACTTGGTTGCCTCGTCCTTGCGGATCTCGTCGAGGACTTCCCAACCGTCCATGCCCGGGAGCCCGATGTCGAGAACCACCAGGTCTGGTGACTCCCCGCCAACGGCGGCAAGGCCGGACTTTCCGTCTTCTCGGGTGACGATTTCAAGGTCGGCAGCGCGCAAGCAGACTTCGATCAGCCGGCGGATCACCGCCGAGTCTTCAACTACAAGTATCCGCGATCCCATTGATCTCACCTTTTAACGCCCCCGTATGGGGCAACCATTCGAATTATCGGCCCGCCCCGGACAAAGGTTTAGTGTTTCACACAAACCGACCCAACGGGCTCAGAACACCCTTGCCCTGGGGAAGGTAAGACCCTCGACGAATGACTCCAGTTGGGCGAGGGTGCGAACCTCGTGCACCGAGTCACAATGAGCGGCGTACTCGGACATCGTCGAGTCCCCGGTGTCCCAATAGGACGTCGGCTCAGGATTCAGCCAGATAACCGCGCGAGCCTTCTTGGCGATGTCTGCAAGAGCTTGCTCTCTGGTGGGCCGATAGTTGTTCCGGGCGTCACCGGTGATGATGATCGTGGTTCTGGGCGTGATCTGCCGACCGTATCGGTTTAGGAACGTCTCGAACGTATTGCCGTAGTCGGAGTGCCCATCCATCCATACGACTTCGGCCTCAGTCGTGATGCGGTGGAGTGCCGACCCAAAATCGATCCCCGGCCCGAAGAAATCGCTCACCTCGTCGACAGTGTCGACGAAAGCGAACGACCGGAGCCGGGAGAACTGTGACGACATGGCGTGCGTGAACTGGAGCGTGAATCGTGAAAAGGTCGCCATCGACCCTGAGATGTCGCAGACCAGCCATACCTCAGGACGATGTGGCCGGGGATGCCTGAACTGTGGATCAACTGGAACGCCGCCGGTGGCCAGTGAGCGCCGGACCGTCTTGCGGAAGTCGAGCCGCCCCGAGCGGCGCTTTCTCCTCCGAGCGAGTCTCGCAGCGAGCTTTCGGGTCAGTGGCCCAATTGCGGCCTCCATCTCCGCCAGCTCGGCCGTCGTGGCGTGCATGAGGTCGACGTCTTCGATCATGGGCCGGCGCAGTGTCCTGGCCACTGCCTCGCGACCGCGGTCCGCCACGAGGCGCCTTCTGATCTCCTCCTCGAGTTGGCGTTTCAGCTCCTCCAGGCGGGAGGCAATGTCCTCACGCAAAAGCCTCTGATCGAACTCGCTCAGCTCTCGCCCCTCGGCCATTGCCTCCATGAGCCGCTCCTCGAGTCGGGTCATGTCGAGCCGTCGAAGCGTTCGATACAGGTAGTAGGTGCCGCCGACGGGCCGACCTGGCTCCATACCGGCCAGCCTGTCCACTGCTCGTTGCGCCCCCGCTCTCAGCCCATCGGAATCGGAAGACTGGAGAGCGTCGAGGAGCGACTGGAGCAAATCGTCCAGGTCGAAGTCGCCTTCCGGTGGCGCTGTGGAGCTCGGCTGGCCAACGGGGTCGTCTGCCAGCTCCGGATGATCGGGCAAAGGGGCGGGCAACGACGAGAAGTAAACGTCGAACGCCGTGTCGAAGGCCCTCTCGTGGCGGAGATTCTTGATCAGAGTGGCCCGCAACGTCTCCCTTAGGGCGACCTTGTCGACGAGATCGAGCGACTCGACAGCTCGCATGGCGTCGATCGCCTCGACCATGGAAACCGGAACACCCACATCCCGGAGCTCATCGATGAACCCCGTCAGGGTCGCAATCATCTCAGCGGGCCGGAGCCGTCAGCTCTTTGGCGGCGGTCTCGATATCGGTCTGATACTTGAGCAGCACATGAAGCGTGTCAGCAAGTACATCCTCATCAACCTGGTCCACAGCCAAGGCAAGCAACGTCCGCGCCCAGTCGATGGTCTCCGAGACAGAAGGTGACTTCTTCAGGTCGAGATTGCGCACCGATCGCGCCACGCGTGCGATCTGCTCGGCGAGGTGGGCACTCAGACCCGGCACGCGAGCTTCGAGAATCTCCTGTTCCCGCTCGGGGTCGGGATAGTCGATGTGGAGGAAGAGACAGCGTCTCTTCAGTGCCTCGCTCAGCTCCCGCGTGTTGTTGGAAGTGAGCAGCACCATCGGAATCGACGAGGCTGCGATTGTTCCGAGCTCTGGAATCGAGACCTGGAAATCGGACAGGACCTCGAGCAAAAGGGCCTCAGTCTCGACCTCGACGCGGTCGACCTCGTCGATAAGCAGGATCGCCGGCTTTTCCGAGCGAATCGCTCGGAGCAGCGGTCGTTCGAGCAGGAACTCTTCCGAGAAGATGTCCTGCTCGATCTCACTCCACTCATGGTCTTCGTCAGCCTGAATGCGGAGGAGTTGCTTCTTGTAGTTCCACTCGTACAGGGCCTTGGCCTCGTCGAGCCCTTCGTAGCACTGCAGTCGCACCAGCTCTCGCCCCGTCACGGCGGCGAGGGCCTTGGCAAGCTCGGTCTTGCCGACACCGGCCGGCCCCTCGACGAGGATCGGCTTGCCGAGGTGGGCCGCGAGATAGACGACCTGAGCAATCCGAGCATCAGGTAGGTAGCCCACCGTGCGTAGGGCGTCAGCGACCGATTGTGAAGAGTCGAGTTCCATGCGTCTCCTGTGAGGCATCAGTGTACGGCGACACCCGAGGTCAAAGAATTCGACAGGCTCATGCCCATTGGGCCCTGTCCGGATTAGCCTGCCACAACGTGCGTTTTGGACTCGGACCCAAGCGGGTCATTCGATGCGAATAATCATCGTCGGTGCGGGAGCAGTCGGCTCGTATCTGGCCGAACGTCTGTCCCAAGAAGGCCAGGATGTGATCGTCATCGAGGACAACGCTTCCATCGCCGCCGAGCTCCAGGACTCGATAGACGCCATGGTGATCCAAGGCAACGGAGCCAGCGCGGTCACCCTCGAGGAAGCCGGCGTCAGCAAAGCCGACCTGCTCATCGCTGTGACCAGCTCTGACGGCGCGAACGTGCTCGCGTGCCACGCCGGCAAAGAGATGGGAGCGCAGATGACAATTGCGCGCATCGAAGATCCGGAAATCCGGGACGTATCGGCAAACCTGGGCGTTGATGTCGTTATCGACCCATCCGCGACCGCAGCCGAAGAAATCGTCGACATCGTGGGACTCGGTGGAGCTTCGGAGCTCATTCAGTTTGCTGACGGAAAGCTCGTGATGGTGGGTGGCACGGTCGGGCCACAGGCTCCGATCACAGGCGTTCCCCTTCGACAGCTTCGTCTCCGATCGGCCGAATGGGGTTGGGTTCTTGCCGCCCTGGTCCGTCACGGTCGGACGATCGTGGCGCATGGTGACACCGAGGTAGAACCCGGTGATCACGCATTGATCATGACTACCGATGACAACGTGGGCCGGGCGACTGAGATGATCGGCCTGAAGCGCAAGCACTTCGAGAGAGCGGTCATCTTCGGTGCGACAAGACTTGCCGAGCTGACAACGGACGCCATGCACGACGCGGGACTCAGTGTCATCATCGTCGACGAGGACAGGGAACGGTGCAACAGCCTTGCGGACCGGCACCCCGATGCCTTGGTCATGTGCGCCGACCCCACCGATCCTGACCTTGCGGCGAGCCTCGATCTCGGTCCAAAGGACGTCGCTTTGGGGCTCAGCGGCTGGGACGAAGTGAATCTCCTTTCCTGCTTGGTTGCCAAGGCGAGCGGAGCGGGCATGGTCATATCGCGCTTTCATCGAATCGACTACGTAGGCCTCCTCTCCGGCATCGGGATCGACGCTGCCGCTTCGAGCCGTCTCATGGCGGCAAACGCAATACTCCAATTCGTCCGCTTCGGAGATGTCGAGCGAGTTGTGACCTTCTCCGACACCGATGCCGAGGCGATCGAGATGGAGGTCGCGGAAGGAGCCGAAGCCGTCGACCGGACGCTCCTCGACCTCAGCCTCCCTGTGGGTGTCATCGTCGGAGGCATCTCCCGCAATGGAACGACGTTCGTCCCTGATGGGTCAACGGTCATCCGCCCCGGTGATCACATCATCTTCTTCGCCCTACCCAGGGACATCGAGAACTCCACGGCACTCTTCTCGGCATGATCCCTGAAGCCCGGGAACACGGGCGACCGGTTGCCAAGCTGACCAAGACAGTTGCTTTCGTGATCGGCTCGGTGCTCCTCTTTGTGGCTGTGGCGATGATCTCAGCGTCGCTCGTATCCACCATTTACGGAGAGTATGAGACGGCTCTCGGCATCTCGGTCGCAGCCGGCATCACTGCGGGGGCCGGCTACACGACGAGAAGGTTTGTCAGACGGCCAAAGATGATCACAGTCAAAGAGGGGTTTGCGACGGTCGGCCTCTCTTGGTTCATATTCTCCCTGTTCGGCGCCCTGCCATACCTGATAACCGGCGCCATACCCGACGTGACGAATGCGATCTTCGAGACGGCATCAGGTTTCACCACTACCGGCGCCTCCATCCTCATCGACCCATCCGAGCTGGACCGAGGCATCTCGTTTTGGCGCGGAATGACGCAATGGCTGGGAGGAATGGGTGTGATCGTGCTGGGAGTGGCGATCCTCCCGCTGCTCGGAACAGGTGGAATGCAGTTGGCCAAGGCCGAGTCACCGGGGCCGACCCCGGACCGTCTGACGCCCCGGTTCCAGGAGACCGCCAAGCGCCTGTGGATCGTCTATGTCGCCATCACACTTGTGGAGGTGCTCATGCTGACACTGGGCGACATGACCTTCTTCGAGTCGATCATTCACTCGATGACCACCATGTCGACAGGGGGCTTTGGAACGGAACCCACATCTATCGCCGGGTTCTCGGCCTACACGCAGTGGGTGATCACCGCTTTCATGTTTCTCGCCGGGGTTTCCTTTGCCCTGCACTACAGGGCGTTCTCGAAACCGGTGGAGTACGCGCGGAACTCTGAGTTTCGCCTCTACACACTGATCAGTGTCGTCGCCATCGTGATCGTCGCCGGGGGCCTGCTCGCCGATCTGGCGCCGGGGGAAGCAATTCGCCACGCCGCGTTCAACACGTTGGCGCTCACCACAACGACCGGATACGCCTCGGCAGACTTCGGGCTCTGGCGCCCCGCCCTCCAGATCTTCGTAGTCGGGTTGATGTTCCTCGGGGGAATGGCAGGGTCAACGGCAGGAGGCATCAAGACCTTCCGTATCGGCGTCCTCTCCAAGGCGGCATATGCCGACCTTCGTCGACTGGTCCACCCGAAAGGGGTGTTCGTGACACGATTTGGCGGTCGCAGGGTGAGCGAGCCGATTGTCGAGGCGGTGCAGAGCTACTTCTTGTTCTACATCTTCCTGTTCATGTCGGCGACCTTCTTGGTCGCATTCATCGATGCCAACCTGACCGAAGGCCTCGATCTCGTCACGACCACAAGCGCCGTGGCAGCGTCGATCGGGAACATAGGGCCGGGGCTGGGTGACGTCGGGCCGGCTGCCAACTATGCGGGCCTACCCGGATTGGTGAAATGGCTCTTGTCAGGCCTGATGATCGTGGGCCGACTCGAGATCTTCCCCGTCCTCGTACTGTTCACACGCGATCTGTGGCGCCGCTAGGTATCACTCCTCCTCGTCATACCCGACGAGAAACTCGAACGAGAGATCCCCGATGCGGACCTCATCGCCTTCCTCGGCACCGGCCTCTCGGAGCGCTTCGTCCACTCCAATTCGAGCGAGTCTTCGCGCTGCCATGTCGGCTGCTTCAGCCACGGTCAGGTCGGCAAAGGAGACAGCGCGCTCAGCCGCAATCCCCGAGACGACCCAGACATCGCCGTCTTTCGCCACCTTGAACTCCGGGCCCAGCGGGCGGTGGAGCACGAAGCCAACCCGCTCCGGGGCCTGCTTTTCCGCCTGCTCCGCCAGATCGGCGATTGCGTGTAGGGCCTCCTTCAGCCCCTCTCCGGTCAGGGCAGACACCTGAAGAGCCTCGCCCACCGGTTCGGCTTCGGGAAGATCCGACTTGTTCAAGACCACCAGACTGGGACGCTCTGAGAGCTCGTCGGAGTAGTCGGCAACCTCCCGACGCAGAATCTCCAGTTGCTCTCTCGGAGACGCCTCCTGGAGGGGCGAAGGATCGAGTAGGTATACCAGAACACGTGCCCGCTCGGTGTGCCGCAGGAACTCATGACCCAAGCCTTTCCCGCCCGATGCACCTTCGATGAGGCCGGGGATGTCGGCAAGAACGAACTCGCGGCCGTCGAACGAGACGACTCCCAGATTCGGCTCGAGGGTTGTGAATGGATAGTCGGCGATCTTTGGTTTCGCTGCTGAGACCCGCGAGATGAAGGTCGACTTTCCTGCGTTCGGAAACCCGACCAGGGCAGCATCGGCGAGGAGCTTCATTTCGAGGATGAACCACGCAGATCGCCCGTATTCGCCCTGCTCGGCGATTGCAGGAGCACGATTACCCGGATTGACAAACGCTGCGTTTCCCCTGCCGCCGCGGCCCCCGGCGACAGCCAGGACTTCTTCCCCCTCCTCGACCAGGTCCGCAATGGTCGTTCCATCTTCGTCGATGACCGTGGTACCCAAAGGCACCGGCAGAACCAGGTCTTCTCCTCCTCTGCCGTGGCGCAGGTCTCCCTCCCCATGTGTGCCACTGTCGGCCTGATGGTGAGGGTTTCGGTGGTATCGGAGCAGAGTGGCCACGGAAGGATCCGCCCTGAGGATCACGCTGCCGCCGGGGCCTCCGTTACCTCCATTGGGCCGCCCTTTGGGCTTGCCTTTCGTCCTCACAAACGAAACAACCCCCGCGCCACCGTTTCCAGCGCGGAGGTTGACTCGAACTCGGTCGACGAACACGACCGGTTGGTCGGCTATTCAGGGACGACGTCTACGTGGCGGCGATTGGCGCGCACCCCGTACTTCACGGTGCCATTGGCTGTAGCGAAGAGAGTGTCATCCCCACCCTTGCCCACGTTGGAGCCGGGGTGAATCCTGGTGCCACGCTGGCGCACGATGATGGCGCCGGCGGTGACGGTCTCGCCATCGAAGACCTTGGGCCCGAGGCGCTTTGCTTTTGAATCACGGCCGTTCTTGGTTGAACCGCCTGCCTTGGTCTTTGACATTTTCTATTCCTCCTCGGAGGCTGCTGTTTCCGGCTTCTTCGACTCTGTCTTCTTGGCCGCTGCCTTCTTGGACTCTGTCTTCTTGGACTCTGTCTTCTTGGACTCTGTCTTCTTGGGCTCTGTCTTCTTGGCCGCTGCCTTCTTGGTGCCAGGCAAGTCGATCCCTGTGATCTCTATGCGCGTGTACTTCTGACGATGCCCCTGGCGACGCCGATAGC
>QQVI01000229.1 GCA_003388545.1 Actinomycetota bacterium | reverse complement strand
CAGGGTGTGGAGGTCGGCCATCACGGCTTCGACGTTTCGGCCCGATATGAAGCGAGTGAGATCGAGCCAGTGTGAGCCAATGTCCGCCACGGCACGCAGTTGACCGGCCTCCTCCGGTTGGAGTCGCCAGTTCCAGTCGGTGTCCTTCAGCAGCCAGTCCTGGTGATATGAGCCCGTCAGAAACATCGGCTCACCAATATCACCTGCGGCCACCATCGCCATCGCTTGGTGGTTGAGCGGGTAGTGGCGAATGTTGAAACAGACCGCATTGACAAGGCTTGCATCGGATGCCCGAGCCACGAGGTCGGCCGTGTCTTCGGATGTGAGCGCAAGGGGCTTCTCGCAGACGACGTGCTTCCCCGCTTCGATCACGAGCCGGGCCTGGTCGGCATGGGCGTAGTTGGGGCTGGCGATGTGGATCACATCGACCGAATCGTCCGACGCCAGGTCCTCCAAAGAGTCGTAGACCGGCGGCAACCCGGCGGCCTCGGCCTTGGCACGAGCTCTCTCTGGGCTCGAGCCGACGACACCCGCGACATCGACGCCGATGCGTCTCAGCGCCTCGACGTGGGCCACACCTATGAAGCCGACGCCGACCACCCCGGCGCGAATGTCACTGAACGACATACTCCCTCCTCGTCGTCATGAGACCCCGGTCACACGGGCATATAGCCAAGCAAGGCCCAGCACGATCGAGCCGTACACGATCTGCTGAATCGCCTGACCAGCGTTGAGAAATGTGAGCATGGTGGCGAGAACCCCCAGGATCAACGCCCCGAGGACCGTGCCGCTGTACGTGCCGATCCCGCCGAAGATCGATGTGCCGCCGATGACAGCGGCGGCCACCGACGGGAGCAGGAAGTTGACGGCCAGCTGAAGGTCGACAGCTCCGGTCCGGCCTGCGAGAAGGATGCCCGCGAGCGCTGCCAACAGCCCGGCGAGCGCGTAGGCGACGATCAACACCTGCCAGCTACGCACGCCAGCGAGGCGCGTCGCCACGGGATTGTCGCCGAGGGCGTAGAGCAACCTTCCAAAACCGGTGTATCGCAGCCCGTAGACGATCAGCAACGACACGCCGGTCCAAACCAGAGCGTTGTATGGAATGCGGTTTCCGAGAAACGATCCACCGCCCAATGTCGATATGAAGTCGTTGACCGTCGTCGAGCCTTGGAGAACTGTGAAGGAAAGGGCGGTGAACAGCCCGATCAGGATCGACGACATGGCGAGGGTCATGATCAATGGGTTGACCTGGAAGACGCCCACACCGATCCCGTTCACGGTGCCGGCGGCCACACCCACCAGGAGGCCGAGGGTGATTGCAATCAACGCGCCGTTGGGTGACTGATTGGCCGCAACGTAGGCGGCTGCCGTGGCAATCATCCCTACGGACAGGTCGATTCCACCCGTGAGCATCAGGATCGTCTGAGCGCCGGCCATGATCCCGAGCGGAGCTGCGAGAAGCACTGTGTTGCGGAGACCGCTGACGGACAGGTAGTTGGGCTCGATGACACCGGTGACGAGGACGAGGACCACCAGCACTGATCCAAGGACCACCAGAGGGTGGTCGGAGAGCCAGATCGTCCAGCGCGGTTGGCTGATATCTGGGACCATCTCCTCCCTCGACTCGAGGCTCACGCCGCTCGCTCCCTTCTCAGCTGGACGATCCCAGCAATCATCATGACCAGGACGATCAAGGCGCCCTGAATCACCTGAGCCGTGTTCGGATCGACACCCATCGCGCTGAGGACTGGAGACAACACGAAGAGCACGATGCCCGCCGCGGCCGCACCGACGACCGACCCGATCCCACCGGTGAGAGCGACCCCCCCTAGCACGATCGCTGCGACCGACTTCAGCGTGAAGTTCGATGCCGTTGCGAATCGTGACTCTCCCGATCCCGTGATGGCAAGTGAGGCAAGACCACCCATTGCGGCAAAAGCGCCCCCAACCGCGTAAGAGACGATCTTGGCTCGTGCGGTGTTCACTCCCGACAGGTACGCGGCGGTCGGATCCGACCCCGTGGCGTAGAGAGAGAGGCCGGTTCGACTGTGCTTCATCCACCACGCTGCCCCGAGCATGGGGACGAAGAGCATCACGAGAGCCGGCCAGAAGTTGGTTCCGGTCCCCGTGGCAGACCCGGTGAACAAGGCCCTGAACCCATCGCTGGTACCGCCGCCGGGAGAAGGCAGGACGAGAAGTGCCAGCCCGGCAATGATGAAGAGAGTGGCCAACGTGACCACGATGTCGGGCACCTTCGAGACCGAGATCACCCAGCCGACTGCACCGTTGAGCGCCGCTGCCATCAGGATCACCAGCACCGCAACCATCAGCGTGATCCCAAACGCCTGCTCATCCATCAGTTGGGCAGCGACTGCGTTGGAGAGGATCAGCATCGAACCGACGGCAAGGTCGATCCCTCCGGCGATGACTATCACTGCTTGTGCGATGGCGAGGAATACGAGGGGGAGGCTGTTCTTTGCGATTGAGGCGATCTGGAAGGAGCCAAAGCTGGGAATCGTCGAGGCGTAGAAGACGAGCAGTGCGATCAGAAGCAGCCACACCCCGGTGTTCCAGCCGTAGCGGCGCAGGGCCACTCGCCAGTCGACGTCACGCACCGACCCGAGCCGAGCCGTGGTCATGCAACCTCCTCGCTGATCCCATGGGCAGCGGTGAGGAGTGCCTGCTCGGTCGCATTCACGGCGGGTTGCTCGTCGACGATCTCGCCGTCGTAGAGGACGAGCACGCGATCACAGACCAGCGGGATCTCGGCGAGCTCGCTGGTGTAGAGAAGGACCGCCGCCCCGCCGTCGGCAAGTTCCCTGAGCAGGTGGTAAATCTGTTGTTTGGTGCCGACATCGATCCCGCGCGTTGGGTCGAAACACAAGAGCACCCTGAATCCTGACGCCAGCCAGCGTCCGACGACCACCTTCTGCTGGTTTCCCCCGGACAGCCGCCCTGCCTGCTTGCCGGCTCTGGTGTCGATCGAGAGACGGTCGATGGCGGAGTCCACTCGCTGTTTCTCGTCGCCCGCGAGTGAAAACCACTTTGTGATCTTGTTGTACAGAGGTGTTGTCAGGTTCTCCCGAATGGGTCTCTTGGGCAGTAAGGCGTGGAGGCGGTCCGAAGGGACGAGCACCACACCCTTGCGCACCGCGTCATACGGGGACCGCGCATCGAGGGCCTCGCCGTCGGCGAGGATGATCTCGCCCGCATCGGCCCTGCGATCGCCAGAGAGCAACTCGAAGAGACGGTCCTGGCCCTGGTCCTCGAGCGCGGCTACGCCGAGCACTTCTCCGGCACGCAGGCTGAATGAGACTCCCCGGACCTCGTCTCCGGAGCGAAGCTCGATCGTCTCCAGGGCAACAGGAGCCTCGTCTAGGGAGGCGAGGGCGCTCGATTCGTCGGGGGTGGCTTTGGCCACCTCTCCGAGCATGGCCTGTACCAGTCCGGCCTCTCCGACCTCGCCCGGAACACAGACCTCGACGTCTTGCCCATCACGCAACACGGTGGCGCGATCGCACATCCTCAGAACCTCACCGAGGCGATGGGTGATGAACAGGACTGACTTGCCTCTGCTCTTGCGATCCTCCATTACAGCAAAGACATGCTCAGCCTGGTCCGCTGTGAGGGCAGCAGTGATCTCGTCGAGCATCAGGAGCGATGGGTCTCTGGCGAGAGCTCGTGCCAGGTCGAGAAGTCGGAGCGTCGGGAGAGGCAGATCCCGGATCTGCGCTTCAAAGTCCACATCGGCGAGGTCCATGCGCTCGAGCCAATCGTGAACGACTTCAGACGGGAGATTGGTGAGGCGGAGGTTCTCCTCCACCGTCAGGTCGGGAATGAGGGCCGGGTCTTGGAATACCGTCGCAAGACCTGCCTCCGCGGCGATCCGCGGATTACGGACGTCGAACAGCTCACCGTTTACTCGAATCGACCCGGCGTCGGGTCGATGAACACCGGATAGGGCCTTCACCAGCGTGCTCTTGCCTGCTCCGTTGGCGCCCAGCAGTGCGTGGATCTCGCCCGGCTCGACCTGCAAATTTGCCGAGCGAAGGGCAACGACGGTGCCAAACCGCTTGGCTATCCCGTCTGCCTGTAGAAGTGGTTTGTCGCTCATACCGTCCGGTGTGTCAAGGAGAGTTGGGAGCCGCCGACACGGCAGCCCCCAACTTCACCTTTGCTAGCGAATCAGCCTTCGCCTGGGCCCTGGCAAGCCGACACGGCCGACGCCTCATATGAGGTGTACGGGTCGATCTCGACATATGTGCTCCAACCGACCTGCTGATCGGGGTCGTAGAGCTCCTCGAGCTGATCCTGCTCGGTGTGGTCAAACACCTCGGGGGTCAGCGTCGTTGTCTGATCGGGGTCGTTGCCCTGCAGGGCGTCGATGGCGATCGCAGTGCCCACACCACCGATGGCCGGCGGGTTGGTCACCGCAGCACCGGTGAGCCCATCGAGCTCGATCAGCTGCTCGACGAAGCCATTGTTGTCAGCACCAACAACCGGAACGAACGGGATGTCCGCCGACTGGAACTGCTCGACAACGGTGTAGTCGATGCCAGACGTCCAGATGCCGTCGACTTCCTGGGTCGTGATGATGTTCAGCGCCTGCTCGGCACCAACGCTCGGGTCCCAACCCGTGAATGTCTCTTCGACCACGGTGATACCGGGGAACTCCTCGAGTGCCCGCATGAACCCGTTGTGACGGTCGGTGTCGGCGGGGACTCCGTCGATACCTCTCATCTCAACCACGTTGCCTTCACCGCCGAGTTGCTCGAAGAGCCACTTGGCGCCCAGGTAGCCATATTCCTCCTGGTCGTTGGTCACGACAAAGGCGCCGTCGGCTGTGACGGCCTGGTCGACAGCTACGACGACAATGCCTTGGGAGATTGCTTCCTCGATAACCGAGTTGAGGCCCTCACGGTCGGTGGGGTTGATGATGATTGCATCCACGCCCTGTGAGATGAGAGTCTCGATGTGGCCGATCTGGCCGGTCATGTCTGCGTTCTCGTTGATGACGACTACCTCGTCGACAACTCCGCTAGCGGTGGCCTCGGCTTTGATGGCACAGATCATCTGCTCACGCCAGCCGTTGCCAACCAGGGTGTTGCTGACACCGATGGTGTAGGTCTCGTCGCCACCTCCGTCGCCATCGCCTTCGCCGCCTTCATCGCCGCCACATGCGGCTGCGATGAGGGCGAGAATCGCGAAGATGGCTGCGAAACGCAGCGTCTTCCTTCTTTCCATCTTTCCTCCTATTTGTTGGACATGTCGCTCTCGCGACATCGTTTGTTTCTTTTGGTATCCCGCTTGAGCGGAAGAATCGCTGCTGTGGCCGGTCATGAGCTCACCGCAGACTTCTCGAGAACTCGATCGATGTTCCCCGGCCTCAGGAGATAGTCGATCGCCATCGCCGCCGCGCCCGTCACACCGGACCGGTCCCCAAGCGCGGAGCCGGTGATTTGCAGGTTGGTCGTGCTGAGGGTCGTGGATCGGCTGTAGACCACCTCGCGAATCCCGGCCAGGAGGTGTTGTTCGGCTTTGGCGATGTTCCCTCCGATCATGATCTGGCTCGGGTTGAGCAGGTTCACGAGCGAGGCCACCACCTCCCCGATGAGCCTCCCCGCATCTCGCACCGCGACGATCGCGTCTTTGTTGCCCTTCTCGACCAGGTCGGTGACGTCGCTACTTCGCTTTGCGTCGTGGCCCAACTTTGCGAGCTTCGAGGCGAGGGCAGCTCCTCCAGCGGACGCTTCGAGACATCCCTGGTTCCCACAACGGCAAATCGCGTCGGAAGATGTCGCTTGAACGTGGCCGATGTCGCCGGCAGCACCATCAGCGCCCCGATGCAGCCTCCCCCCAAGTATCAGCCCCGAGCCGATACCGGTGCCCACCTTGATGAAGACGAAGTCGTCGACTTTCGGTTCCATCGCCCAGTGCTCACCCAGCGCCATGATGTTGACGTCGTTGTCGACGAGGACTGGAACGTCGAACGACTCCCGGACTCGATCGACGATCCGGAACTCATGCCAGCCGGCCATGATCGGCGGATTGACGGCAACTCCCCTCTCGAAGTCGACCGGTCCGGGGACACCAATGCCTATTCCGAGGACGTCCCCTCGATCGCGACCCGCCTCGGCGAGGAGCCGGTCGAATGTATCGATGAGCCAGCCCAGGACGATTTCAGGTCCCTCGTCTATGTCGAGGTCGGCCTCTACTTCTGCGAGCGAGTTGAGGCCGAGGTCGGCGACGATCACTCTCGAATGACTCGCACCGAGATCGGCAGCAAGCACGAGACCGGCTTCGCCATTGAAACCGAGGAGGGAGGGTGGCCGCCCACCCGTGGAAGGAGCACCACCAATCTCGACAATGAGCCCGGCTGCCATGAGTCCCTCGATCCTTTGCGCGACGGTGGAGCGAGCCAGGCCTGTGGCCTCCACGAGCTCTCCCCTGGTTCGGGCACTGCCGGTGCGGATCAGACGAAGCAAGTCTCCCGGAGAGTCCGGATCCGACCCGAAGACACGAGCATGGTCGAGCACAGTTTTGCCAGCATGCCAAAGACTTTTGTGTCTGTCAACTGCATAAGTCGACAACTTTTGACTTTGTATATACAGGTGGAGCAAATCGGTCGTGAGGCCATGACTGTCCACGATCATCGATCGGCTCCCCTGTCGATCACGCGGGCCAGCCGATGCGAGTAATCCGCGTATGCCTCGGCGAAAAGCTCCTCGGAGCGCTCCGCTCCGACAAGGGAGCTGCTAGTCAGAACGGTCGGCTCGATACCTCTCTCAACCAGGATCTCGGCTACCTGGACCTTGATCTCGTTTACCACTGCAGTGTTGGCGACCGTCGAACCGGGCCCTACCGGTGTCTCGAGCCCGTCGACGGCGACCATGGCGTCGCCGGGGGGTGTCCCGATATCGATCACGAGATCGGCGTTGTCGAGCAAACGTGTCCCCGAAGGGTGGGTCGGCTCCGACGCCATCGATTCGGAGACCGAGGTCACTGCAATGACGCGCAACTTGCGTCGCCGGGCGCCCATTGCCATCTCGATGGGAACTGCCGATCGCCCCGACGAACTGAACACGATCATGATGTCGTCTTCACCAAACCGGTAGTTGGAGAGGATCACCTCCGCCAGCCCCTGCACCCGCTCGATGAACATCGCCTGTCGCTGGCCATTGGTGCCCACGACTTCGGTGTGAAATGTCATGGAGAGCTCGGCCATCGGGTGAAAACCGGGGAATGACCCATATCTGGGGAACATCTCTTCGAGCGGGATCCGGGAGTGTCCCGAACCAAACAGGTGGACCAGCCCTCCTTGGGCGATGGTGTTGGCGCACCACGAGGCCGCGGTTGCGATCGCCCCCATCTGCGTGCTCTCAATGTGGTCGAGAAGGAGCCGAGCTTGCTCGATCCACACGCCAGCTGACTTTGCCCGGTCGGGGCCTCGAGACGAATCCATGGGAAGTAAATGTATATACATTTGCGGAGAGATGTCGCGTTGAAACGTCTTCCAGGCCAGAAATCAGCTAAGAATCGGTTCGGATCATCTGATGACACAGAAGAAAACCCCTCGATACGAACAGATCGCCGACTACCTCCGCGGGCTGGTAGCCGATGCGGAACCGGGCGCTCGGCTGCCATCGGACGCCGAGCTGTGCGAGCGTTTCGGTGTGTCCCGAATGACCGCTCGCCAGGCTGTCCAGGTCCTGTCCTCGGACGGTCTCGTCGAGCGAAAGCGGGGAGCCGGCACCTTCGTGGCGGCGCGGCGAGTCCAGCGACTTCTGGGGTCTCCATTGTCGTTCACCGAGTCGATGCGTCGAAGGGGGATGACGGCGTCGTCAGAGCTCCTCGAGCGAAAGGCGATAAGCCCCACCGACACCGAAAGGGAGAGCCTCGGCCTCGGCCCTTCCGAGACCGCATACATGGTTGAACGCCTCCGACTTGCCGACGGGGTTCCCATGGCGATAGAGCGTGCCGTGATGCCCGTGACGCTTGTCGAGTCGCTCCAGATGGACATCGAGAGAGGCTCCCTTCACATGGCCTTCGAGGACATCGGCCACTACCCGACAAAGGCGCTTGCCGAGGTCACGGCGCGGCGCGGCACCAAGAGGGAAAGGGATCTGCTCAGACTTGCCGGCTCCGGAGTGCTCCTCGTCGAAGATCGCATCATCTGGGATCAGAACGACATGCCCCTCGAGCACACCGTCACCTCATACGCGGCAGATCGGTATTCGTTTCAGGCCGTGCTGCTACGAGGCGAAGAGGACCAGGCGTGAGCCACCTTGGGATCGACCTCGGTGGGACCAACATAAAGACGGCCGTGCTCTCCGGCGATGGCGGCGAGCTCGAGGTGGTGGCGCGAGATTCAAGACCCACCAAAGCTGCCGGGGGTCCGGAGACCGTCGCCAGCCGGCTCATCGAATCCGGCAGGACATCCTGGGAGCGACACGGGGAAACCGAGACCGTCGGGCTCGGGGTGCCTGGCCTGTTCGACGACTCCGGGGCAATAACCCTCTTCCCGAACCTACCCGGAGACTGGGACGGCTTCCCGCTGCGCACGGTTGTGAGCGAGGGGCTCGGCAAGACCGTCCAGATGATCAACGACGCCAGGGCATTCACTCTCGCCGAGGGAAACATGGGAGCAGGCCGGGGAAGCCGGATAGTCGTGGCGATGGTCCTCGGAACGGGTGTAGGGGGAGGAATCACCGTCGACGGGAGACTCCATCTCGGCGCGTTCGGGACGGCCGGAGAGATCGGCCACCAGACGATCCTCCCCGACGGTCCACTGTGCGGGTGTGGCAACCGCGGATGTGCCGAGGCGCTCACGAAAGCGTCGGTGCTCACCGAGCTTGCCGGCAAAGAGTCGGCGGAAGAGGTCTATGAAGCAGCGCAATCCGGCGAGCAACGATCGATTGATGCCATCACAGAGGTCGCCAACTACCTCGGCATTGCTTTGGCCAACGCCGTGACAATCCTGGGGCCGGAGCGAATCGTGATCGGTGGTGGGATCGCGAAGGCCGGAGACCTGCTGCTCGATCCGCTTCGACGATCCTTGAAGCAACGTGTGACTCTCGTGCCCATCGACGAGATCGAGGTGGTGCCCGCCATGCTCGGCTCGTATGCCGGAGCCATCGGCGCCGCGCTGGCCGGAATGGATCAGTTCGCGGTTCGCTCCCGGTAGTCGTCGAGGATCTTCGCGGTCCGGGTCGCGCCGCACCTGGTCGCCCCGGTCTCCCGCACAGCCAGAAGGGCATCGAGTGACCGCACGCCCGCCGCCGCCTTGACCTGTACGTCCGGACCGACGCTGGCCCGCATCAGCCTCAAGTCTTCGAGAGTCGCACCACTGTGGGCGTAGCCCGTGGATGTCTTGACGAAGTCTCCTCCGGCGGCCTCCACCAGTTGGCAACCCCTCACCTTCTGCTCGTCGGTCAGATAAGCGTTTTCGAGAATCACTTTGACCAAGGCATCACCGGAGGCATCGACAACGGCGCGAATGTCGTCTTCGACTCTGTCGAACTCTCCGGAGATGAGCCATCCGATGTTGAGCACCATGTCGAGCTCTACTGCGCCGTCAGCGACGGCCCTCTGTGCCTCAAAGACCTTCGTCGTGGTTGCCGAAGAGCCGTGGGGAAAACCAATCACTGTGCCGACCGCGACCGTCGAGTCAGAGAGCCTTTCGGCAACCACCGGCACGTCAGCAGGCTTGACACACACAGAAACCACTTTGTACTCGTGGGCGAGGTCGCAGCCCTCGAGGACCTCCTTGATGGTCAGCTCTGGTTTGAGCAGGGAGTGATCGATCATTCCCGCCAGCTCTTCGTACGTGACGTCGTGCGCGGTCAGCTTCTCTGGGTGCATGGCCCCGAGTGTGCCAGGTTTGCCAAAAGTTGTCTAGACAACTTGGCGCAGCTGGAGTGCCCGGTCGGTGATCGTCTCGAGGTCATCGTGTCCTGTGAGCCAACCACCCACACCGACGGCGAGGGCCCCGGCCTCGATGAAGCCCGGCGCATTCGCCGCGCTGATCCCTCCCGTTGGCACCACTTTCAGCTCTGGAAACGGGCCCCGCAGTGCCTCGATCATTCCCGGCCCGAGTTGGGCAGCCGGGAACAGCTTGACGGTCGAGATGCCGAGGCTCATCGCTGCCGCCGCCTCGGTTGGCGTGAAGACACCAGGTAGATAGAAGACGTCGTTCTCCACCGCCCACTCGACGATCAGCGGGTCGAGATGTGGAGAGACCAGGAACTGAGCCCCGGCCTGAACCGCCTCCCGCGCGGCCTGGGCCGTCATCACGGTGCCGGCGCCGACCACGGCTCCCGTCCCCTGCAGGGCCGAGATCACCTCGGGCGCCGTGCCCGACTCCATCGTCACCTCGAGAGACGTGATTCCTCCGGCGGCGAGTGCTTCGGCCAGGGCCTGTGCCCGTGCCGGATGCAGACCCCTGGCCACCGGGATGATGCGCTCCTCGAGAAAGACCTCGGGTGGCCTCATCCGCCCGTCTCCGTCACTCCCCAGCCACCGTCGACTTCGATGACCTGGCCTGTCAAGCCACGTGCCGCATCCGACAAGAGGAAGGCAGCTGCCGACGCCACATCTTCGGGCTCGAGAAACCCGCCGGCTAAAGGCTGCTTGGAACGTGCGAACTCAGCGGTTGCCGGGTCATTCGCCGCCCGCTCCGACATCGGCGTGCGCACCAGTCCGGGCGCCACGACATTCACGCGGATGCCATCGCCGGCGTAGCGCGCCGCCATCGACCGGGCTAGTGACACTTGCGCTCCCTTGGCGGCGGCGTAGGCGTGGGTTGCGAACAGACCAGCCACGGGATAGCGGGCGAGGACACTGCTCACGAAAACCACGGAACCTCCAGATCCCTGGCCGAGCATCACCCGCAGGGCCTCGCGCACAGGAAGAAAGGATGTGGTCAGGTTCAAGTCCAATGTCGCGCGCCACGCATCGAGGCTCACCTGGTCGAGTGGACCATCCCCGAAGCGTCGCCCGCTCCCCCCAGCCACAGCGAAAATGCCATCGACTTGCCCCAGGCCGGCAGTGGCCTCTGCAGTCGCCGAGACCGCCTGTTGCTCATCGCTGAGGTCGGCGACTGACCATCCGGCGAGATCGACTTCTTCCGCCAAGGCGACGCACTCATCGGCCACGAGTGAGATCACATAGACATCGGCTCCAAACCCGGTGAAGAGCCCTGCCGCCGAGCGTGCAATGCCGGTCGCTCCCGTGATGATGATCTTCTTGCCGTCCAGTCGCATCCTGGCCGGTATAGCAGACCCCTGATCCGTTCAGCTGCCGAACCTGCGACGGGCATAGGCCATGAGGAGAGCACCTCCGCCCGCTGCCGCCCCGGCCACGAGCCAGGCTGTTCCGAACGAGGCGGCTTCAGCCACGGTCCCGAACACGATGGGACCTGCAGCATTCCCCAACCCGAGGCTGGCCGTTCCCAACCCTGCCACCGCACCAGGACGTGATGGATTGGTCTTTATCAACGACAGAAAGAAGATCCCCGTCCACGCCCAACCGCCAGTGAAAGCGCCGACGGTGCCTAGCACGAGCAGCGGTGTGGTGCCGGTGGCCCCTAGGGCGATCGTCACCGATCCCACAGCGAGCATCCAAGCAATCAGCCTGAACTGAGGGCCACCTGTGCGATCGGCTGCGATCCCGGCGCCGATGCGCGTGAAGATTCCAGCGACACTCCCAGCCGCGAGGAGCAAGCCCGCGTCACCCGGGGCGAACCCCATCGCCACCGCGCTCTCAGTGAGAAACACGCCAACACCACTGGCAGCCCCGGAGCCCAGGAAACCAGCAAGTCCGGCAACCAGCATCGCCGTGCGATTCCTCACCGGAAGACTCACATTGGGCGACGAGTCCAGTTCCACGGCGTTCGCCTGACGGGACCGTCGTATGACACCGGGGAGCAAGGTGAGGAGAACAACGACGGGGAGGACGCCGATGGCGAAGGCCCAACGCCATCCGACTGTGAGAGCGATCCATGGAACCGCCAATCCGGCGGCCAGGGTCGCGGAAGGGATCGACGCCTCCTTGATTCCGAAAGCAAGTCCTTGACGCTCAGGTGTGATGGCACTTCCGACGAGAATCGCGAGGCCAGGATCGGTGAGAGCAACCGCGAGCCCGGAAAACCCGAGGACAAAAACCAGAGACGCCCACGAGTTGACGACGGTGCCGAGGCCAATCAGAGACAACATGCTGAGAGTGGCCCCCGCATAGAGGACCCTCCTGGGGCCCAATCTGTCGGCGAGCCGGCCTCCGAAGATCGCGGCAATGGCACCGACGGTGAAACCTGCAGTGACAGCTGCGCCGAAAGACGACTCGCTGAGCCCGAGATCTGCTCTGATCTGAACCGCCAGACCGCCCACCAGGAAGATCGGCAGCGCCGCCAATACCAGCGCGGTCGAAACGACGACCATCGCTCGTGTCGTCCTGGCGTTGTCTGTGGCGACACCGCCGCCATGGGCCGGCTGATCTCTCACGCGACGAAGGAGTGTCGTCGCTCGCGGTCTGAATGCCAACGAACAATTCGGGATAGACGTTTCGATGTTCTGTCGTAGGATCTTTGGCACAGACCGCAACCCGGGGGACATTCTTGAGAAAGCCGGCCGAGGCAGGCAAGTGCGTGGTGATCAAAGTCGGATCCTCCAGCCTGGCGCGCAAGGAGGGCGGTCTCGACCGGGAGAGCCTGGACCGCACCGTCGCCCAAGTCGTAGATGCGGTCAAAGCCGGGTACAAGCCGGTGCTGGTGTCGTCGGGAGCCGTAGCTGCCGGCTTGCCGGCTCTCGGCCTGCGGGCCAGGCCCAAAGACCTGCCGGGATTGCAGGTAGCCGCCGCCGTGGGTCAAGGCCTGCTCATGCGTCACTACGCCGAAGCTTTCGGTGCCCACGACATGGTCGTCGGCCAGGTACTACTGACGCGTGACGTCCTGGCCAGCCGAAGCCAATATCTCCACGCTCGCGAGGCGATCGGCCGGATGCTCGCACTGGACGTGATCCCTGTTGTCAACGAGAACGACACTGTCACCGTCGATGAGCTTCGCTTTGGGGACAACGACCGGCTCGCCGCACTCGTATGCCATCTCGTCGAGGCAGCCCTCCTCGTCATTCTCACCGACACGACCGGCCTCTTCTCCGAGGATCCTCGCGCCAATGGCTCCGCCGAGCTCCTGAAAGCCGTGCAACACAACGACGAGATTCTCGATCGACTCCACAGTGCATCGAGCCGTGGTGAGTTCGGCTCCGGAGGTGTGGCCACCAAAATCGCGGCGGCTCGAATGGCGGCGTGGTCCGGGGTCCCGACAGTGATAGCCAACGCCTCCGACGCGAGGGCCGTGGCAGGGTCTCTGAGAGGAGACGAGGTAGGAACGTGGATCGATCCCAGGCCGTCAGGATTGTCGGCGCGCAAGCTGTGGATAGCATTCGGCACCCCACCCCGTGGTGAGGTCTCTGTGGACGCCGGAGCGGCCCGAGCGATCCAGGTCAACGGAAAGAGCCTTCTTGCAGTCGGTGTCACAGGTGTGTACGGGGACTTCTCTGCAGGCGATGCGGTTGTGGTGGTGGATCCCGGAGGAGAGACGATCGGGAAGGGCCTCACGAGGATGGACGCTGTCGCTGTGTCCGAGGCAGTGGGCCAACACTCTTCGATCGCCGGTGGAGAGGTAAGCCACCGCGACGATCTCGTCGTCTTGTCGTGACCTTCGGGGCCCACGCTCGATCACAACTACCCTCCAAGCCATGAGCGAGGCAATGTCCGACGAGCTGCGAGAGCTACGACCTGGGATGCCCATCGTCTACGGCGGGAACAAAGTCGCACACGTAGACGAGGCCCTGGCTAGCGCTTTTCGGCCCGGCGACCAATTGATCGTCGCCCAGGAGACTGGAGCACTGCTCCACATACCCTCCGATGTCCGCCTGATCGCCGAAAACGCCGTGACCGCCGCTGCTGACGCCTTTCATGCGATGGGATCCGTCAGCGATTCGCAGATCACCCGTTTCTATGAGGCGTTTGCTGAGAATCTCGAAGACGACAAGCGTTTCTCTCCCATCGCCGAGGCCAACGCCGCCGACGTCTCCCAGGCGCGGTCTCGAGGTCGATCCACAACCCGACTCGTGCTGAGTGAGGGGATGCGCCGCGACATGATCGAAGGGCTTCGTGGCTGGGCCGACGCACCGGGAGGCCGCGGAGAGGTGACTGAGCATCTCGACCATGAGGGCTGGTCGGTCGATTTGATCCGAGCTGGTCTCGGCGTCATTGGTTTCGTGTTCGAGGGGAGACCGAACGTGTTCGCCGACGCCACTGGCGTCCTTCGCTCCGGAAACACAGTTGTTTTCCGTATCGGTAGCGATGCGCTGGGGACCGCAGTGGCCATCATGGAGGAGGCTCTCGAGCCGGCCCTCGAGGCCGCTGGTCTCCCAATCGGAGCTGCCTCACTGGTCGCCACGCCCTCGCGAGCTGCCGGCTGGGCGATGTTCAACGACCCTCGCCTGGCACTGGCAGTCGCCCGAGGATCAGGCAAAGCCGTCTCACAACTCGGGGGAGTCGCCCGACAGGCCGGGATCCCTGTGAGCTTGCACGGGACCGGTGGCGCCTGGATCATCGCCGCAGAGTCCGCCGGTGACGAGGCACTCAGCCTCGCTGTGTTCAACTCCCTGGATCGGAAGGTGTGCAACACGCTCAACACGTGTTGCATCGTCGCGAGTCGGGCAGAGGACCTGGTTCCCGTGTTTCTCGCGGCCCTCGATCGGGCCGGGGAGCGACGTGGAGCAACCTCAAAACTGCATGCGACCGAACGAGCCATGTCGCACGTCCCGGACGAATGGCGTGATGAGGCGAAGATCGTCCGCAGCGAGGGCACCGTCGGCGAGCCGCGCACCGAGCCGATAGGTGATGATGCGCTGGGTCGCGAGTGGGAGTGGGAGGAAAGCCCTGAGGTGACGCTCCACATCGTCGACGACGTGGCCGAAGCCGTGACGTTGTTCAATGAGCAAAGCCCCCGGTTCGCAGCCAGCCTGATTTCCCAAGATGATGCTGAGCACACAAGGTTCTACAACACCATCGACTCGCCCTTCATTGGTAACGGCTTCACCCGGTGGGTCGACGGTCAGTACGCGCTCAATCGTCCAGAGCTCGGCCTTTCCAATTGGGAGTACGGGCGTCTCTTCGGTCGTGGTGGCGTCCTCTCCGGCGACTCCGCCTTCACCATTCGCATACGGGCGACCCAGCAGGATCCCGATATCAACCGGTGGCCGAAAGCCGACTAGAGCTGGCTCGGCCTCGGTTCGGTCGGCCTATCTCGGCGGACTGCGCTGAAAGGACCCAGCAGTCCGATCAAGAAGATCAAGCCTGCAACCGACGAACCCACCATGAACACCGTTCCGGTCGACATGACCGAGAGGGCAATCCCGGCAATGAGCGGACCGGCCGTCTGGCCCATACGAGCGGCGCTCACCCACACCGCGA
>QQVI01000267.1 GCA_003388545.1 Actinomycetota bacterium | reverse complement strand
GCGCCGAAGGCGTAGCCGATCGCAAACGTGATGCCCAGGACCGCTCCCTGCGTCACGCCGCTCTTGGGCAGCATCGACGGCAAGAGGGTCAGGAGAGCGAGAATCAGGCCGGTTAGGACCCCGGGCTTGGACACAGGGGGCGCAAGCAGGCGGGGGAGGGGCTTGGGTTTGAAGTCAGAACGGTCGAATTGCTCGAGTAGCTCGATCATCTCTGGCCCCGAGGATATTTGGGAGCGCCCGCCCTCGCTCCGGTCATGGAGCTGGGAGCAAGACGCGGCCTAGATCCCCGCCTCGCTCGCCAGCTTGTCGAGACGGGGTATCACGACATCGCTGCCAAGCGGCGGAAGACTGAATATCGCTCGATCGACGCCTGCCTTCTTCAAGTCGTCGACCCGATCGATTTTCACGCCGAAGGCGGTAACGCTGAACGAGTCGGGGTCACGCCCTGCTTGCTCGATCGCACCGCGCACCTCACCGACCTTCGCCTCGATGTCGTGACGGGTGCCCAGCGGGATCCATCCGTCGCAGAACTCGACGATGTCGGCCAGTGTTCTCGGCCCGACATCGGCTCCCATCAGTATCGGGGGGTGAGGGTCTCGAGCCGGCTTGGGCCATGCCCAGGAAGGCTGTAGGGAAAGCATGTCGCCGTTGAAACTCGCCTCGTCTTCGGTCCACAGCGATTTCATCATGAGCACCTTCTCACGGAGCAGGGCTCGGCGCTCCCCGTACTCGACACCATGGCTCGCCATCTCTTCCTTGTTCCACCCGTACCCCACACCGAAGAGCACCCTTCCTCCCGAGAGGTGATCGAGTGATGCGACCTCCTTCGCTGTCCAGATGGGATCGCGTTGGGCAAGGAGGGTTATCCCTGTTCCCAGGAGCAAACGATCTGTGACCGCTGCTGCATAAGACAACGAGACGAACTGGTCGTGGCTGTGCCAGTACTGCTCCGGCAACGGAGGGGCCCCTTCTACGCCGCCCCACGGGGTCTCGCGCGATGACGGGATGTGCGAGTGCTCCGGGATCCAGAGTGAGTCAAAACCCCTCTTCTCCACTTCTACGGCCAACTCGTCCGGCCGAATTGCGGTATCGGCCGGGAAGATCAAGACTCCAAACTCCATCGGGCAAACCTATCGCATGAATTTGAAAGAACACATTCGAGATCGAATCCGTGCCGAAGGGCCCCTCCCGTTCGAGGAGTTCATGGCGATCTCCCTGTACCACCCCCAGGGATTCTTCGGTGGCGATGTCCTCCGCTCCGACAAGGGCGGCGACTTCCTCACGTCGCCAGAAGTCAGCAGCCTGTTCGGGGAGACCCTGGCGTCTCATGTCGAAGCCGAAAGAGGGCGTATCGGCGAGCCTTTCAACGTCGTTGAGGTTGGCGCCGGGTCGGGGTCTCTGCTCGAGTCGCTTCTCGCAGCGATCGACGTTCCCGTTCAAGCGATCGAAGCCTCGCCGGCGGCGCGGAGCTCCCTCGAGCAGAAGCTCGGGGCCGACAGGGTGTTCGCGAACCTCGAGGAGCTCAGTAGGCCGCTGCGCGGCGTGGTTCTCGCCAACGAGTTGCTCGACAACCTGCCGATGGCGGTGGCCCAGCGAATCGGCGGGGAGTGGCGGGAGCGCTGGGTCGGCCTTGACGGCGACGATCTCACCTTCGTCGATGCGGCCGCTCGTCCGGAAGTGTCGGATTGGCTCGATCGATTCGCCGGCCCTGTCGAGGAAGGGGGGTGGGTCGAGGCGCAGATGGCGGCCGGGGAATGGCTCTCCTCCGTCATTGGCATCCTTAGTGCCGGGTCGATCGTGGTCATCGACTACGGCGACACCGCGGAGGGTCTCGCACCACGCAGGCAAGACGGAACACTGCGAACGTATCGGGCACATCATCTCGGCCCACATCCCCTCGACGAGCCCGGTGAGACAGACATCACGGCTGACGTCAATTTCACCGCCCTTGTAGCCGTCTCAGAGCGTGAGGGCGCGGTGGCGAAGCTACATAGACAGGACGACTTTCTCAGCGAGCTGGGCTTGCGAGAGCGGCTCTCTTCACTCCGCCGAGAGGAGCTCGAGGCTGCGCGGTCGGGCGACACGATGGAGCAAATGCGAGTGCGGTCGATGCGGACGGAGGCGGAGACTCTGCTTCACCCGAGAGGGCTCGGGGACTTCCGTGTGCTCGTCGTAGAGGTTTGAGGCACAAGACATACGGGAACCGTGAGCATGTGCACCAACGTCCAAATGAAGATATGAGCTCGACATCACGATCTGGATGGATCATCTTCGGGATAGTCGCCGTGATCCTCGCCAGCTGTGGCGAGCCGAGCGGTTCCGACACAACAGCCTTCGAATCGACTACAACAACCACGGAGACGACAACGACCTCGAACGCGGGGACAATGCCGACAGTGCCCACATCGAACCCCAACACCGCCCCCGACTCGGTTGTCGACAAGGCCATCGAAGATCTCGCGACGAAGCTCGGCACCTCGCCCGATGCCATAACCGTGGTGCTGGCTGAGGAAAAGACCTGGAACGATGGGAGTATCGGCTGCCCTGAGCCCGGAATGTCTTACACACAGGCCCTCGTCGACGGCTCCCGGGTGATGCTCGAAGCCGACGGGCGGCTCTACGACTATCACGCCGGCTCGGACGGCGAGCCATTCCTCTGCGAATCGGAGCAGAAAGACGGCGGTTACGACTTCGTCCCACCTCCCGGGTTCGACGAGTAGCCAATGAAGAAGGGGCGTCCCGGCCGGGACGCCCCTTCGCTAGTAGTTCGTCTGTTGATTATCTGTTGTCGATCTCGACCAGCGTCAGGCCCAGCAGGCCGGCGTCTCCGGTGTGGGAGACCGCTCCGAGATGCCACTCACCAGTGGTGGCTCCAGACCAGCTGAACGCGACGGTTCCCGTCCCTCCCAGCGTGGCTGACGTCGGTGCGCTGTCGATCACGATGCTTCCACCGGGTGTCGCCGAGATGTCCCACTCATAGAGGGTGTAATCGGCGTCAGGCCCGACGGTTTGCCAACCGTGGACAAAGAGCGTCCATGTCCCGTCTGCCGGGAGCAAGACCTCAACCACCTCGTTCGTCCCGCCATTGGTGCTGCTCGCGACGAACGCACCTGTCGGGTCGAACAGGAAGATGTCGAGGTCGATGTTTGGATCAGACACTCCATCCTCAGGTATCGCCAGGCGTAGGAACGCCGCGCCACTGAGGTCGAACGTGTGCGCGTTCGAGAACCCGTCAGCGGGGTCGAAGATCTGATCCGGGTCCTGCACGACGTTGTCGTTGATCACCGTCGCCGCCTCCAGGCCATGCCCTGCTGCGGTGTAGTCACCGGTGTAGCCGAATGACACGTCGAACGACGTCGATCCGCTCTCACCGCTAGCGGTGATGCTGTCGACTGAGTCGAACAGCGCCGCATTCACAGCGATCGGGCTGTACACCGAGTAGCGACCGGAACGGTCGACCCAGTCGAGTGAGCCGAAGCGCCACTCGCCGATGGGTGCCGACACATTCGTGATCGTCACCTCGTAGGTGGCCGTCTCACCGCTCCGAATCCGGAACCGTGACGGGTTGACCGTCACTTCGTAACCGGCTGGTGCATCGACGTGAGCCGTGTAGGTCACGTAGCCACCATGCTGCGCCACGCTGGTGACGGTCCTGGTGATCGTCTGGGATCCAGCCAGTTCCGCGACAGCGATCGATGCGAGGTTGAGGTCGCTGGCGTCAGTGGGAATACCCAGGCTGTCCAGCGTCGCACATGTCGCATCCGGATCGGCGAATGCCTCCGGAGCTGCATCACACAGGAATCCGAGGTACTCGTTGAATCCGGCGTCATAGACCAGACCGGGCTGGAACGACGAACCCCCGAGGCGCGGGCTACCCGGGACGATGTGCCCGGCGCCCATGTCGAATGGGTCGGCCGCTGTCGATCCGTTTTCCTTGGTCACGTCCTGGCGGGCGGTCGTCATGATCGCCGACTTCGCCGCGGCGGGACTCCAGTCCGGGTGCGCCTGCTTGAGCAGAGCGAACAACCCGGCGACGTGCGGGCTCGACATCGAGGTTCCGCTGATCGACTGGAACAACTCACCAGGAACCGAACCGGGGTCCGGGAACGGTGAGTGGCCGGCCAGTACGTTCACGCCAGGAGCGGTCACGTCGGGCTTGATGATGTCGGCTGCGACGCCGTTGGGACCCCTCGAGGAGAAGTCCGCCATCACGGAGCCCTGCGTCGGGACTGCCTCGCCACCGTTGATCTGCGCTGTAGCGCTCGATCCCGCTGTGTCGATGTAGTCCTTGATCACGAGACCGTCGGTGTTGTTGATGTGCACCGAAGGAACCCAGTGGTTGTCGGTGACTTCGCTCTGCGTGTCACTGGCGTTGTACAGGATCATGCCTGCACCACCGGCCAGATCCACTGCCTGGCTCTTCGCCACCCTGGCGATAGCGCCACGAAGACAGAGAACGATCTTGCCCGAGACCACGCTTGGGTCAAGCGCGCCCGGGTTGCACAGCTCGTCTCCTGCATCGGCCGCATCCACCAATGGCAATTCATCGGTGCCTGCCGTGATCGAAGCTCCGAAGAACTCCCAGCCATCGCTTGACGATGCGGAGCCCTCGAATGTCCGGTCATGGGTGCTTGCACCAACACTGGTCAGCCATGGCACGGAGGCGGGTCCACCGATGGTGTCCGCGCCGGGTCCGCTGTTGCCTGCAGATGTGGCGACAAAGACGCCGGCATCTGCGGCAAACAGATAAGCGATGTCGTCCGGGCCGAGCAGGCTCGGGCCACCACCAACCGAGTAGTTGATGACGTCGACGCCGTCGGCGACCGCTTGATCGATCGCTGCAGCCAGGTCGGATCCGAACCCACCGAGCTCACCGAGACCCTTGTAGGCAACGATGTGTGCTCGTGGAGCGATTCCGCTCACGACGCCGCGCTCGATGCCGAAGATCTCGGCAAGGACTCCGGAGTTGCCCCCGGCCGTTGCGGCAGTGTGAGTGCCGTGGCCGTTGTCGTCGCGAGCCGAGTCGAACTCATGGTCTTCAGCGCCAATGAGGGCACGGTATGTGTCCAGCATTTGACGGGCGCCAATCAGCTTGTTGTTGCAGCGGAACTGATCGTCATTTGGATTGTGCGGCTTGTTTCCGAAGTCGCATGCACGTCGCTCGTCCGACGACAAGGTGATAGGTGGCGCCGGGTAGCTGCCATCGTCGGCGAAGCTGGGGTGCTCCGGCCAGATACCGGTGTCGATGACGCCGATCACGACGCCTTCGCCGGTGTAACCGGTGGCCCAGGCCCCTCGACGGTCGGTGAGCCCGAGGAAGTCTGGGGTGTTCTCCGTGGTCACTTGATGCAACTCGTCGGGGATGACGGCCAGCACGTCCTTGTTGGCAGCTATCGCTACCGCTTCGTCGTAGTTGATGAGAGCCGAGAATCCATTGACTGCGTTCACGTAGTCGTGGACCTTGTCATTCGTGCTGATGCCAGCATCAGACAGGACCCTGTCGTGACTCGCCCGCAGATCGGCGGCGCGGCTTCTTGCTCTACTGGTGTTGAGGTTGTCCTTCCCCTCTGTCACCACCAGCGGATCGGCTTTGAGGACGACGATATAGCTGTCGTATTTTCCCCTCTCCACCGTTGCTGTTGTCGATACGTCGGCGAGTCGATCCGGTTGATCGGCTCCTGCCGGTATCGCCAAGGCGAGGGCCGTAGCGAGCGCTACGAGCAACGCCAGATACTTCTTCTTCATCCCATTCCTCCCGAATGATGATTCGTTATCTGGACCCCGGCCGCGGCGAATCGCAACGCCCTGAGCCCTCCACCCGGCGGAGCCTACTCCGCCACTCTCTGCGCGTGACGGGCAAAGCCGAGATTCATTGAAACCGTCGGGTGCCCGACACTCTGCGTAGCAGGCCGCCACCCGACGCGACTGAGCGCCGAGCCACTATGGTTCGACTCCGGATGTCGGTGTGGAGCCGATGATCAAGCGAATCAGAGGGAGGACAGGAGTGAAGAGACTCCTCATAACTGTCACGGCGTTTGTCACAGCATTCGCCATGACCCTTCCTGTATATGGACAGTCGGCTGAGCCGGTCCGCACGCCTCAGGGGGTAAGCGGCTTCGGCGTAGGAGGCCCGGTGGATCTCGACGCGGAGGTGCGTCTATTCGTCCAACTGGATGAGCCATCGGTAGCCGAGTTCGTAGCAGGAAGCTCATCGCGGCCTTCGGCAGCTGCGCAACGTGCGCAGGCCGATCGGGTCAAGGCGCAACAGAACCAGACGCGCAGCGCTCTCGAAGCAGCGGGAGCCGAGATCGTCGAGTCGATGGTCGTCGGTGCCAATGGTTTCCATGTTGACGCAACCATCCGGGCCATACCCGCTCTGGAAGCCATTTCCAGCGTCAAGTCAGTCGCCCGGGTGACCGTGTTCGAGCCATCCAACGGGACCAGCGTTCCCTGGATCGGTGCACCAGAAGTGTGGGCATCCGGCTACACCGGAGAAGGTGTGAGCATCGGAATAATCGACACGGGAATCGACTATTACCACGCGAACCTCGGTGGTTCGGGTGACCCGGCGGACTTCGCGGCCGACGACGGCCTCGACCTGTCGGATGGCAACTTCCCGACGGCGAAGGTGGTGGGTGGTTACGACTTCGTAGGTGACGACTACAACGCCGACCCGACGTCGGCCACCTACAACCCGATACCGGCCCCCGACCCGGATCCGCTCGATTGTCACGGGCATGGCTCCCACGTCGCCGGCTCTGCAGCAGGACTCGGTGTCGATGGGCTGATCGGCCCTGGAGTCGCACCGGACGCAGACCTCTACGCCCTGAGAGTCTTTGGCTGTGGCGGGTCGACCGACGTCGTCTCTCTCGCCCTCGAGTGGGCGATGGACCCGAATGGCGATGGATCGATGGACGATCACCTCGACGTGATCAACATGAGCCTCGGTTCACCTTTCGGCTCGCCGGACGACCCCTCGGCGATTGCCTCGGGCAACGCTGTTGCAGCAGGAGTCGTCGTCGTGGCATCAGCAGGAAATGAAGGCCCCGCTCCGTACGTGACGGGATCGCCTGCGGTCAACGCCGACGCCATCTCGGTCGCCGCGTCCGTGGACGGTGGATACGCCGCCCTCGGCATCAGCTACACGGTGGACGGTGGCGAGGAGATTCTCGTCGAGGCGGCCGAAGGCGGGTTCACACCGCCTCTGGCGGTCGTCGGCCCGGTCACCGGGACAGTGGTTGAGATCGACGATGGCACCGATGACACCAACGACGGCTGCTCACCTGCTGTGAATGCGGGAGAGCTCGCCGGCAACATCGCTCTCATCGAGCGTGGTGTTTGCGCCTTCGTGGACAAGGTGGCCAACGCCGAGGCGGCTGGCGCTATCGCCGTCATCGTCTTCAACGACGCGGCCCGTGGCGACGCCCTCGTCAACATGGGTGGCAGCGGTACCTTCACGATTCCGTCAGTCTTCGTCGGCCATACCGACGGACAGAACATGGCGGATGCGTACAACGCCGGGTCGACCGTCGTCTCGACGCTCTCGGACGAAATCGTGATTCCCAAGCCTGAGCTCGCCGACACACTGGCCGACTTCACGTCGAGAGGCCCGGGCTTCGGAAACACCTTCAAGCCTGACGTGGCTGCTCCCGGATTCGGGATCAACTCCACGAATGTGGGAACCGGTACCGCCGGGAGCCTGAGCAGCGGAACTTCGATGGCGGCGCCGCATGTCGCCGGTCTTGCTGCGCTATTGCTCGATAAGGACTCGTCCTTGTCGCCGGCAGCGGTCAAGGCCATGATCATGAACTCGACCTCACCTGCCGCTGAGGACTACCCCTTGGCACGGCAAGGAACGGGTGTCGTCAACGCTCTCGCAGCAGCCGAGCTGGGCAGTTACGCCATGCCCGGCGGCGTGAGCTTCGGGCGAGTAGATGGCAGAGTGCCGTCTTCGGTGACCAAGACAATCGAAGTCACCAACACGACGGGATCGACCCAGAGCTACTCGATCACTGTCGACCCGCTTCACGAGGTCGCCGGTGTGACGGTTTCGTCGCAGGTCGGATCGGTAACCGTTGGTGCCGGCCAGACCAGGTCGGTCAAAGTCCAGCTCAACGCCAACCCGGACGCCATGACGGCTGACGACAACTTCTTCAGCCAGACGGAGGTCGATGGGTGGTTCGTGTTCGAGAGCTCGTCCGACACCCTCCGTGTCGGATACATGGCGGCCGTTGACCCGGGCGCTGGTGTTGCCGCTACGGGCGTTCTCAACAACGTCGTGCTCAGCAACAACGCAGGCACCGATGGTGTGGCCGAAGGGTTTGGCCTCATCGGACAAGGCGATGGCACAGAGCCGTTCAGCCTGTCCAAGCTTGGTGTGCGCAGCCACGATCTCTTCGGGTTCCCGGTGATCGAGTTCGGGGTGCAGACAGGGGCCTCCTGGCCGACCTTCTCGCCGTACGAGATCGACATCTGGATCGACGACGATCCCGCCACCGACTGTGACGGGTTCGGTCACGAGACCGTGATTGTCGCTGCAGACCTCGGGTTGCTGCTGGGTGGTGATCCATCCGGGACCATCGCCACTGGCGTGTTCAACCTCTGTGACGGGTCCTTCCCCCTCGATTTCTTCGCAGGGATGGACTACAACGACAGCGTCGGAGTCCTAACGGACGATTGGAGCCTCGTGTTCCCGTACGACGGTGATGGTGTGTTCAACTACGAGGCATACAGCTTCGACTACTACACCTCCGGCCTCGACTTCCTCGGTGGAAGTGTCGACTTGGGCTCGCTGCCCTCGGTCGATGTGCCGTCGGTGCTCGTCGAGGCAGGAACGGCAGCTGGGTTAGAAGCAAATGGCGAAGGCCAGATGCTTTGGCTCTTCCCCAACAACGAGACTGGATTCCAGAGCCGGGTGCTCAGAGTCCATGAGCCTCGTTGGCTGAGGCTGCCCTGGTAATCGTGCCCCGGTAGTCAGAGACAAGCAACGATCGAAAGGAAGCCCCCGGAATTCGGGGGCTTCCTTCTTTTCCTCTTGCGATTCGTCAGGAGGTGACCGTCGGGACTCCCTGGAGTGGACGGCCGAGGTCGCATTCCTTCCAGTTTCCGCTCTCGGAGGCATGGACCCGTATGAGCCCGTCGGCACCTTCGTAGAAGATCACAAAGCCCGGAGTGATCACCTGAAGGTCATAGCCGCCGTCACTGCACCCGAGACCTCCTGTTGGCCACTCGACGGCCATGGAACCGATGTAGCCGGCATTGAGCTCTGATCCGATCACCTCTATGAGATCGTCCGGCGCGGCATCCTCATCGACGAACCACTCGGGCAGGGTGCCGAGATCGACGTTCGGGGCAGTCGGAGGAGGCTCGACACTTCCGGTACTCCCTGCGTCTTCATCAATGGTCGTCGTTGTCGTAGGTGGTGTCGACGTCGTCGCCGAGGTGTCGGCGCCGCCACAAGCTGTGAGAAGAGCGAGTACCGCCCCGATCATCACGAATCGCATGCGAACAGTGTGGCTCATGGTCTCCCTGTAGGACGATCCCGGACACCCGCCTGGTTCCCGAGCGTTCAAAATAGGGCCGTCTCGTTCCTAAAATCGACCGTATGAACAACCTGAAGACGGTTGCACTGCTTGGTTTCATGAGCGCCCTGGTGGCGGGGATCGCCTATTGGTTCGCGGGCGGCTTCGTGGTGCCAATGCTCTTCGTGCTCGGGTTCAATGTGATCGCATACTTCTTCTCGGACAAGATGGCGATCGCCGCCACGGGCGCCAAGCCGGTATCCGAGCATGAATTGCCGACCGTGTACTCCATTGTCAGCAACCTGACTGCACGCACCGGCATGCCGATGCCGAAGATCTACATCATCAACTCTCCGCAACCCAACGCATTCGCCACCGGGCGCAACCCGAAGAATGCGGCGGTGGCTGTGACCACCGGGATACTCCAGATGCTCAACAACGACGAGTTGGAAGGTGTCCTCGCACACGAGCTGGCGCATGTCGCCAATCGCGACATTCTCATCAGCTCCATCGCTGCGATGCTCGCCGCTGCGCTCTCACTGTTCGCGAGGATCTCCCTCTTCACCGGTATGGGGGGCCGCGACCGGAACAACCCGATTGGCGCACTGATCAGCATCGCGGGGATCATCCTCGCTCCCTTTGCGGCCATCCTCATCAGGGCTGCGATCTCCCGAACCAGGGAGTTTCAAGCAGATGAATCGGGAGCCGAGATCACTGGTCGGCCCCTTGCTCTGGCGTCGGCGCTGGAGAAGATCTCGATTGGCACGGCCCGAGTGCCTATGAATGTGAACCCTGCGACCAGTCAGCTATTCATCGACAACCCGCTGAAGGCCATGCGCGGTCGTGGGATCTCGAATCTGTTCAGCACGCATCCTCCCGCAGAGGTGCGTATCGAGCGCCTCACTCAGATGGCGCAGGGGGTTCGCTGATCCCCACCGGTGGGTCACATTTCGTCCTGAATCGGCTTGATCAACGCGGCTGCAACCCGATGCCGCAGGGTCCTCTCTGTAGAGGCGGCAACGGAGTGGCGGACGTCTTCTCTGAAGTCGACTTCCAACGTCTTGGCCAGGTCACGGTCGATCACTGCAAGAACTGCCTCCTCGTCCTTCTCCGCCGACCGTCGGTTGAAGTTCGCAGATCCGATCATCGACAGTGTGCCGTCGACAACCACCGCCTTCACGTGCATCATCGTCGGTTGATAGATCCACACTCGCACACCTGACCCCAACATCGGTTGGTATGTCTTCTCTGCGGCGATCTCGGCAATCCGCTTGTCGATGTGCGGTCCAGGGATCACGACATCGACCGCGACGCCACGCTCGGCCACCGCGGTGAGAAGCTCACCGAGTCCTTCGCTGGGGTTGAAGTATGGAGTCTGAATGAGAATCCGCTGTCGCGCTGCAGCGATGACCGCCTCGAGGGCGCGTTCGGCGTCGTTGTAACCGATCTGCGCCGATCCGTCGATTGCAGCCATCTCAATCGTCCCGGCCTCTGCGGGAAGGGCGACGTCGATGTCGGCTTCGTCGATCACGTGCCCGCAGTCGCGCCAGTCGGTCAGGAACGCAGCCCGAAGGCCCAGCACAGCTGGGCCCTCTACACGGAAATGGGTCTCGCGCCATTCGTTGGGGTTGCGGGCATCGCCCTCCCACTCCTCGGCGATTCCCACGCCCCCGGTGAATGCGACCTGATTGTCGACCACGAGGATCTTGCGATGCGTTCTGTGGTCGCTCTCCCACACCTTCCAACGGACGATCGGGCGAAACCGCTCGAGTTGGACGCCCGACTCGGTCATGATGTCGATGAGCTCCTGTCGCATCGGCAGACTGCCGAACCCGTCGAGGATGACTCGAATCGATATCCCATCGCGGGCCCTCTTGGCCAGCAATCGGGCGAATCTCTGGGCGATGTCGCCTGTCCAATAGATGAACGTCACGAAGTCGATGCTCTCTCTGGCTTCCTCGATCGCTTCGAGCATGGCGGGGAATATCTCGACGCCGTTCTTGAGCCGGACGATGGAGTTTCCTGAGGTGAACACCGATCCAACGGCGGCATGGATGGCTTGACGTAGCCAGTCCTCGGAGCCCTCGGGCGGAGCTTTGTCGAAGTGGCCCAATTCGGTCACGTCAACACACCCTCGGGGTCGTTCTCATGGCCCGCATCTTCCGTTGGCTCCTCGACTCCAGATGCGATGCCTTCGATCTGGGCGGCGACGGCCAGCCCGAACAGGATCGCAATCGAGGAGAGCTGCGCCCAGAGGATCAGCCCCATGAAGCCGGCCAATGGGCCGTATGTCTCGCCGAAGAGCGTGCTTGCGTTGAGATAGTGAGCCGTGGCTATCGAGACCGCCAGCCAGCCCACCGCGGCGACGGCACCCCCCAAGGTCAGCCACTCGAAGGGCGGCTGCTGACGATTCGGTGCGATCTTGAAGACGATCAGGAGTGCCACGAACAGGAGACCCAATCCGAGTGGCCACCGCGCCCATGCCCAGGTCTGAGCCATCTCGTCCTGGATGTCGCCGCCCACGCTCTCGCCGATGACGATGAGCACGAACACGAAGGTCATCGCGATCCCGTAGGTGAGTGTGAGGGCAGTTGCCAGCGCGTAGCGTTTGATGGTCGGGCGGTCGTCCCGGATACCGTAGATCCGGCTGGCGCCACGTTGCAGTTGAGCCACTCCGGTGACGGCAGCGGTTATGGCGACTATGCCGCCGAGGACGATTGCGAGGAGGTTCCCGGTCCCCGCTGCGTCCGCTCCTTGGTCGAACGCCTGGAGCAGCATCTCACTGGCCGGCCCGGGCGCGAGGCTGTTCATCCCATCACGGATGAGGGTCTGGAGTCTTCCCTCCCCGGACCGCACAGCCACGGCGACAACCAGGATCACGCCAGGAATCGTGGCGAATACCATCTGAAACGCCATCGAGCGGGCGAAAGAGAAACCGTCCGCCTTACGAAAACGTATGAACGAATCCACAACGAGCGACCACACCGTGGTCTCGTGGAGAGCGTCGGCCACATTCTCCCCATTCGGATCGACCGGTGGAACATACGAAGCAGTGCTCATGTTGCCGACTTCGGGGTCATTGCTAGGAGGGCTCCGGGTCTCACCCGGATTTCGAGACGGTCGATCGGGCTCCTTGCCTCGCCATCGAGCTCGTAGCGGACCGGCTCGCTGAATTCGATCGTGAAACTGGTCCCGGTGGCCCGGAGCAAGCGATCCGAGTGACTTTGCGTTGCGGCAGCTACACCTGCGGCGATGGCTTCCAAGCCGCCGTTGGCAGCCAGCCCGATGAGATTCAACCTTCCGTCGCCCGGCTTGGAGTCGGGAAACAGGTCGATCCCACCCTGGAGACGGCCGAGATTGCCGACGAGGATCGTCGCCCACGCTCCCGAAGACAGGACTGAATCTCCGGCCGAGACGGTGGCCTCGATCGGCTCGTCGAAAATGTGTTTGGCCCCCTCGATCACATAGGCGAGCGAGCCAAGCCGGTCTTTCGCCTCGCTCGACGTCTCATCCATGATCACGGCGTCCACGCCCGCCCCGGCCATGACGGTGAAGACCTCGCCTTCCACCTCACCGGCGTCGAGAGATCGCTTATCACCGGAGAGGGCTACATCGAGAGCCTCCTCGACATTCATCGGAATCTCGAGATTCCTTGCCAGCAGGTTTCCGGTGCCTGCGGGGATGATGCCGATGGGCACGCTGGTCTCACTGACGCCTTCCGCCACTGCCCGCACGGTCCCGTCGCCACCACACGCCAGGACGAGCTCAGCTCCGTCAGCGACGGCGGCCTTGGCGGCGGACACTCCGGGGTCTTCTTCGCTGGTCTCGATCCAGGTGGCGTCGATGGATCGCTTGCCCAGCGCTGCTTCCAACTCGGGACGCTCATCGACGGCCCCGACCGGATTGACGACAACGGCCAGCCTCATGGTCCCGTCTCCGCACGTTTTCGCTCGATCGCCTCGGTCACGATCCGAACCACAATGAACACGCAGGCCGCACCCAGCCCCGCACCAACCAGCACGTCGGTCAAATAGTGCATTCCCCTGTAGAGACGGGAGATTGCCACCGAGATCGGGATGACGATGGCTCCGATCACCGCAGCGGTCCTGGCGACGAGGTTCTCCGTGTTCCAAAAGACGATTAGGGCCAGCGTGAAGTACAAGGCGAAAGCAGCACCCGTATGCCCGCTGGGGAAGCTTGCCGTCGGGGGAGACATGTCGAGTTGTTCGACGGGTGGGCGCTCACGCCCGACGACGAGGCTCACCGTGAGAAACACCAGAGCCTCGAGAGCCAGGGCGAGTCCCAGGACCAGGGACTCTCGCCATCGCTTCCAGAGCCAAGCCATGGCGAGGATCAGCACGATGATGGCGGCTATCACGTTGTAGGTGCCGGCGAAACCGGACCCGATGTCGGTCAGTCGGTCCAGGACGGGTGTGCGGACGGACTCGAAGGTGAGCGCAAGCTCGGAGTCGAACGTCTCGATGGCAGTGCCGGCCATGGGGTTGAGAAGGAGCCATCCGAGCGCAAGACCTATGGCAACCAGCAGCGCATAGGCCAGGCCGAGCTGTGTGTAGGCGCGCCGGTCGAGGGGGAACGGGCCGAGTTCTCCCTTTGATCTCGCCACAGCAATGCCTTCCGATGAGCTGCTCACGAATATCTCCTGTTCTCAACCTCTGCGCCGGCGGGAACCTCATCCCTGGGCTCACCGAACTTCATGAGCTTGCCTCCAAACGCGACGCCGCATGCGACGAACCAGCCGAAGCCGACGGCGAGGCCGGCCACGATGTCGGTGAGCCAGTGAACGCCGAGAAGAGCCCTGGTCGCGGCGACGGCAAACGCGATGAAGGCGGCCGCACCTACTGCCAGGGCCTTCGCTCTGCGCCCCCGGTCGAGTGTGAGGACGAACGCCACCGCCATATATGTGGCGGCGGCTGCGGCGGAGTGGCCGGAGGGGAATGAGGCGCCTGACCAATCGGCGAGCTGCGCCAATCCGGGCCGCTCCCTCTGCACCATCCACTTCAGGGCATTGTTGAGGAGGGCCTGGCCGATCGAGACCGAAGCGAGGAACAGGAGTATGTGCTGGTGCTTGTAGTGCCACCAACCCCAAGCTCCGGCCACGATGGTCACGGCCGTGATGACCGGGGTCCCACCGAGACGGGTGAGCAATCCGAAGACTTCGAAGGCGAGGTGGCCTGAGTTACGGGCCCCGAACTCCGCAACCACCGAATCGAGCCTGGCGAAACCAGAGCCGCTGTCGACCATGTCGAAGATCGCGCCCACCCAGAGTGCACTGAGGAAGATCGCCACGAATCCGACGGTGAGCAGAAGCCCTCCGGCGCGCTTTCTGTCGAGACGATTGCGGACAAAGCGCGCCAACTTCGGATTGCTGATGACATATCCGAGCAGCTGCTTCTTCTCTGGTTCGGGGCCGGTGGGGTCGTCACCGTCGCGAGATCGCAGCGAGATGAGCGTTGTGACCACGGCGGCCGCCGCGCCAACAGCGAAGACGAGAAGCGTGGTCTTCATGACGCTGGCACGGAACAAGCGCGGTGTTGGCTGAGAGGCTCAATCATCGGCATACGGGATACCCGGCTGGGTGGCCGTTCAAACCGAATCGGAGTATCGATTCGCCGAGCGTTTCGCTAATATTCGGCCTCCCGTGTCGCACGGTGTTCCGCCGTGCGTTCCGGCATGCCGGGATGTCCGAGCGGCCAAAGGAAGCAGACTGTAAATCTGCCGGCTTACGCCTACGGAGGTTCGAATCCTTCTCCCGGCACCGCCCGGCTCCGGTCGAGCATTGACAAACCAAGCCTCCTTAGCTCAGTCGGTAGAGCGCTTCCATGGTAAGGAAGAGGTCCTCGGTTCAATTCCGGGAGGAGGCTCTGTGTGATCGGTGAAACCGATCACATGGCAGTTGGCTCTGCCAACTGCTGCGTGCCTGTCGTAGTGACATGTGCACAATTGGGCTTCAAACGAGGCAGGAGAATCACCGGAGGACTGCGGCAGCAGGCCGGAGGGGATTCTCCAACCTCAAGCGAAGCTTGAGGCGGCGTAGCTCAGTAGGTGAGAGCGCTCGACTCATAATCGAGAGGTCGGCAGTTCGAGTCTGCCCGCCGCTACAGGAAGTTTCCTGGCGCAATGTGCCGGGATTGGAGAAGACGA
>QQVI01000010.1 GCA_003388545.1 Actinomycetota bacterium | reverse complement strand
GGCGAGGGTCGAAGGCTTGCGCGACCTCGGGGCGGCCCTCAGCCCTTTCAACGCCTTCCTCTTCCTCCAAGGGCTGGAGACGCTCTCACTTAGGGTGCAGCGCCACGTCGACAACGCCCTCGAGTTGGCCAGATGGCTCGAAGCGCATGAGTCGGTGGCATGGGTCGACTACCCCGGCCTCGAGTCCCACCCCTATCACGAGAAGGCAAAGGAGCTGCTCACGAACGGATTCGGAGCCGTGCTGACATTCGGGATCCGAGGAGGAGCAGATGCGGGCGCCGCCTTCATCGACTCCGTGGAGCTCGCCTCACATCTGGCAAATGTGGGTGATGCCAAGACCCTGGTCATCCATCCCGCATCGACGACTCACCAGCAACTCAATGACGAGGAGCAAGTGGCTGCCGGTGTGAGGAAAGACCAGGTCCGCGTATCGGTTGGCATCGAGCACATCGAAGACATCAAGGCAGACTTCCAGCGCGCCTTCGATGCGGTGCGTACGGAGGAGAGCGCCGCTTGACCTCAGCCGAGACCAAGTACCTGACACTGGACGGGAGCCTGCCGTTGGAGAACGGCGGCTCCCTCCAGGACGTGGTCGTCGCCTACCGAACATGGGGCGAGCCCGCCGATTCGGCGGCTCTCGTGTGCCACGCACTCACGGGCAACGCCGACGCCGATGACTGGTGGTCCGGCTTGTACAAGCCGGGGGCGATCCTCGACCCCGAGCGAAACTATGTGGTGGCCAGCAACGTGCTCGGTGGCTGCTACGGGTCGACTGGCCCGACTTCGATCAATCTTCGAACCGGCCACCCCTACGGTCGCGACTTCCCCGACGTGACCATCCGCGACATGGTCGAGGTGCAAAGACGGCTCCTCGATCACCTCGGCGTGAGTCGCGTCAGCTTCGCCATTGGGGGCTCCATGGGTGGCATGCAGGCTCAGGAGTGGGCGGCCCTGCACCCCGACCGGATTGATGCGGCGGTTTCCATAGGCGTAGGGATCACGCAGTCGGCGTGGAACATCGCCTTGTCCGACGCACAGCGTGCGGCAATCACCAGTGCGGCCGGCACCGAGAAGGGCCTAGCCATAGCCCGCATGATCGCCATGATCTCGTATCGATCACCGGAGAATTTCGACACGAGGTTTGGGCGCGAGCTCTCTGACTCGGGGTTCACCGTCCAGGACTACCTCCGCTATCAGGGTGAGAAGCTAGTCGACAGGTTCGACGCCGATACGTACGTGACGCTCATCAACGCCATGGACTCTCATGATCTAGCGCGCTCGCGAGAGCTGGCCTCGATCGAGACCCCCATCCTTGCGGTGGGAATCTCCAGCGACGCCCTCTATCCGAGCTCGGACGTGAAGAAGCTGGCCGATGCACTACCCAATGGGGTCTATCGCACCCTCCATGCCTCACAGGGCCATGATGCCTTCCTGATCGAGACCGGTGAGCTGAACCGGATCGTTGCGGGGTTTCTCAACAGGGTTGACAGTCGTTACCCGGCCGGTCGCGACGGCCGGGGATCGGCCTGGGCCTGATAGATCGAGCTACGGTGCTGCCCGATGGATGGCGACATCGACGGCAACCCCGCCCTCAGCGACCCGAGGCTCGATGGTGTCGATCACGATGTCGTGACTCACGGCCCGGTGAGCTCGCTCGAAGAGGCGGCGCTCGCCCGGGGGGTGACTCCGGCTGCGATCGTGAAGACGATGGTCGTCCGGCTCAGCGATGACGAATATGTCTTTGTGCTGGTGCCGGGAGATCGTGTCATCGATTGGGGCAAGCTCCGCTCCGAGTTGGGGGTGAATCGGATCTCCCTCCCTGACGAGGCGGCGGCCAAGGGTGTAACAGGGTACGCGCGGGGAACGATCACGCCGTTCGGATCGACCGCTGACCTCCGCGTCTATGCCGACTCGAGGCTGGCAAGTGGGAGGATCTCCATCGGAGGTGGCGCCAAAGGCGTCTCTATCAGCATCGATGGCAATGTCGCCTTGGAGATACTCGATGCAGTCGTGGCGGACGTCACGAAACCGGCCCAACCCATAGAGCCAGGGGGCAGGGGCGAGGAGCGCCGCTGACCGACCTGGGCAGATCGACCTGGGCTGATCGACCTGGGCAGGTCGAGGTCAAGGCAGATTGTCCGACCAAAGAGCAGCGACGGAGTAGATCGCAACGACGGCAAACAGGAGGCCTGTCACTCCGGCTACGAGATTCATCATCAATTCCATGGCGCCATCCTGCAGGGGAGGTGTGACAGTTTCCTATCGGTGTTATCCCCGGCCATTCCCTGGCATGTCCCCGACCTACCAGGGTTAGGATCGCGGCAAATGGCACGATTCGGAACAGCACTGAGCTGCATAGACGGGAGAATCCAGGTCCCCGTCAATCAGTTCCTCCTCGACAGATTCGCGGTCGACCATCTCGACACGGTCACGCGGGCCGGGATAGTCAAGCATCTGACGTCGACCTACGACTCCGCGACAAACTCGATCATCACGGACCTCGAGGCATCCTTGAACAAGCACCAGTCCGCCAACCTCGCCCTCGTCGCACATCACGATTGTGCAGGGAACCCGGTCGAGCCGGACATGCAACGCGCTCAGCTACGCGACGGAGTCGACTATTTCCAGCGCCGCTTCCCTGATCTCGAAGTCATTGGCGTGTGGGTAGGTGACGACTGGACGGCTGAGGTCGTCGCCTGAGACCGATACCACAGGTAACTGGCACCCGTCGATAACGTGTCCTGGTCCCCGACCGAGATACATGATCCGCCGCTTCATACCCCTAGTCATCACATGCCTGGCCCTCTCCGGCTGTGACGCAATCACGGGCGCAGACCTCACCACGACAACCCCTCCGGTCACCGAGACAACGCCGGCAGGTGAGACATCTACGACGACGGCGTCGCCGAATTCGACCCCTGGCCTCGCGATAGTTCCAACCGGTGGCGCCTCGCTCTTTGCGGCGCCTGCCGGGGAGCCGCTGCAGAGCGTGCACGAGGGCCTGATCCTGCCGGTGCTGTCGACTGAGGGCCCATGGCTCGAGGTGATGGACTCGTGCAGCAATGTGGCCTGGGTGAGCGAGAGCCAGATGCAGGTCGTCCCCAGAGCCAATCCCCAGTCACCCGGCACCGGGTTCGATCTGAGCCAATCGGTCGTGATCGTGGACGCCGGCCACGGTGGACGAGATTGGGGTGCACCCGGCCCGGACGGCACCCGGGAGTCCTTCTTCAACCTGGACATCGCCGACCGTCTCAGGGACCTGCTCCTCACCTCGCACGACGTCGATTGGGCCACCGGCCGGATCACGCCAGGTGAGACGTACTCTGCGATCGGCGGCGCCTACATGACGCGCGACACCGAGGGACCCGACGAAGGCGACTTCGAGGCCGGTCTGGCCTACCGAGCTGCGATGGCCAACAGCGTGGGCGCCGATGCCCTCCTCTCCATCCACAACAACACGGGGACCGATCGCACCCTCCAAGACCCTCCGCGAGCGGTCTTCTATGCGCTGACGGTCGAAGGCTCCGACCGACTCGCCTCACTGATCGACGAAGAGCTCTTCCGCAGCTTCGATCCATTCGCGTCGGAGTGGCAAGGCTCGGCCATCCAAGGGACGGCTTCTCGAATGGATGTCGAGACCGGAGGCGACTTCTATGGGCTCCTGCGACGCTCCGCGGTGCCGGCGGTGATCATCGAGGGCGTATACGTGACAGACCCCACACAGAACATGCTCCTTCAGACGACGGTGTTCCGACAGGCCTATGCGGAGGGCGTGTACCGCGGATTGATCAGGTTCCTGACGACCGACGAGGTCGGGTCGGTCATCAACGAGCCGGTCCCATTCGAAGGGAACGTCGGGAGCCCATCGACCTCTAGTTGTGTCGTACCCGAACAGCCCTGAGCGACGAGAGGCTCGTCTGGTTCAGCGGTACCGCCAGACGATGCGGCCCCGGGTTGGGTCGTAGGTCGAGACCTCTACGTCGACCGAGTCACCGGGAAGGACGCGAATACCTCTCCCACGGCGCATTTTGCCTGAGGGTTTGGCGAGCAGCTCGAAACCGTTGTCCAGCTTCACCTCGAACGTGGAGTCGGGGAGCATCTTCACAACGGTGCCGCGCATCCGTATGTATTCGTCTTCGTCTTTCGGCATAGATCCTTCGTAAGTCCCTTACAACGATAGGCGATAGTCAACGCCTCGGAGAACTCCTATCAGGAGCCGGCATCCTGCAAAATCGCCTCGATCTCCCCAATCAGACGCTGGGCTTCTTCGACCCATCGCTGGTATCCGGCGAGATCTCCTGCGGCCAGGGCTTCGTCGGCGTTGGCGAATGCAGCCGCCGCCTGAGCAATGAGCTCTTCGACGGTCTCACCGTCCGGAATCTCCCCGCCGTCCCCATCGCCATCCCCATCGCCGTCCTGGCCGTCTTCGGTGCCAAAGACAAGCCCGAGAGCGCCGTCCAGCGTGTCATCCCACTCGACCTGATCCCCGTAGACCACCACGATTCGGCGGAACTCGGGGATGCCACCACCCTCGGCTTCGAGGAATATCGGCTGGATGTAGAGGAGCGACTCCTCGATCGGTATGACGAGGAGGTCACCCTTTATCACCTCGGAGCCTTGAGAGTCCCACAGGGTGAACTGTTGGGATATCTCGCTGTCCTGCTCGATTCGCTGCCCGACCTGCTCTGTTCCCTCGACCAAGGCACCTTGCGGCATCCTGAAGTCGACGAGTCGCCCGTAATTCCCGGGTGTTGAGTCGGCGACGAGGAAGCTCGACATGTTGCGCCTGTCAAGGGGTGTGAATGGCTGGAGCAGCAGATACGAGAGGACGTCCTCTCCCGGGAGATTCGTCAGCACGTAATAGGGAAGGAGCTCGTCAACGAAGTCCCACTCGTTGGTCTGGGTGAGGAAGCGGTCCCCATTGAGCAGGTTGACGCCGCCCTGCTCGTCGCGCGAGATCGTCGAAGGGTCGACGGGCAGCGCCCAAGCGTCGCTCCCGGTGTAGAGCTCGCCCTCCGACTGGACGTGGTACTCGAGATATATCGTGCTCTGAACGTTGAACAGGTCCTGGGGATACCTGAGGTGTCGTTCCAGCCCGTCGGGCATCTCCTCCATCGGGGCGAGAAGACCGGGATAGGTGGCGTCCCAGGCGGCGGCAATGGGATCGTCCGGGTCAACCAGGTAGAGCTTCGCCTCGCCGTTGTAAGCGTCGACCACGGCCTTGACCGAGTTGCGCAGATAGTTCGTTCCGAGGCCGATCTCCGAGCTTCGGTTAAGACGGGAGATGGCCGCAGGGCCCAACGGCGAGGAGTAGGGGTACTCCGTGGAGTGGGTGTAGAGATCGATGACCCAGAGAATCTCCCGATCCATGATGACCGGATAGGGATCGGCGTCGGCGACCAGGAAGGGAGCGACTCTGTCAACGATCGCCATCACATTCCGCTCGACGAGCACCGAGCTGTCCGGGCGAATCTCCCCTGAGATCAGGAGGTTCAGGTCGCGATACCTGAGTGCGAACGCGACCCGCTTGAAGATGTTGTCGAGGACGACACCTGCGTCGCCTTGGTACTCGTTGTAGTCGGTGCCCTCACCGGGGAGCGGGAAGTCGACTTCCTGCGCTTCGGTGCCCGTCTTGACGATCACTGGCCGGCCCGGTTCGTAGGTCTCGCCGAAGTAGACCCTCGGCTCGTCGAGCTCGAGGCTCTCCTGGGCGGCCACCGGGGGCACGTCGCGGAGCAGGAAGCGAGGCTGGCCGTTCGGCTCGACCACGTTGGCCTCGTTCACGACGGCTCCTACGCCGTGGGTGTAGAACAGAGTTTCGTTTTGCCAGTCCTCCCTCGGGAGATTTCCCTCTTCGAGCTCGCGGACCGAGATCATCACCTGAGTTGGCTCGCCCTCATCGAGGTAGCGGTCGGTGTCAACGCGGCTCAACGCGTAGTAGGGCCTTAGCTCTTGGAAGTTCTGATACGTCCGGGGCAGAACAGATGTGTCCCAAATCCTCAGATTGTCGATCACGAGACGGTTTGCCTCGATGTCCTCTGCCTCGAGATCGATCGATGCGGCGAAGTCTCGCACTTCGACGTCGTCTAGCCCATAGGCCGCTCTGGTGAATTCGAGGTTATTGGCTATGTATTCACGGTTCCGGCCGAGCTCATTGGGTGTCACCTGGAACCGCTGGATGATCGCCGGGTAGATCGTGCCGGCTGCCACCGCCACGACGAGCCACGAGACGACCGTCACGATCGAAAGGGTCCACCCCCGGCGCCAGATGTTGACGATGAAGATCACGGCGGCAACCACTGCGACTGCGATGAGAAGCCGGAGCGCCGGCAGCCGGGCTGTCACATCTGTGTAGCCAGGGCCGAAGAACGACGGCTCTGATCGACTCGAGAAGAGCAGGGCATACATGTCCAGGCGGTACATCACAGCCCGGAGAAGGGCGAGGATGGCAAGCATCACGAGAATGTGTGTCTTGGTCCCACTGGTCACGTTGAGCCCGCGCCCACTGAGGCGGACCCCGCCGTTGAAGTAGTGGACTACGACGACCACCACCAGTGCCAGGAGGAACAGGTTGAACACCCAGTCGAGCGTTGTCTCGAGGAACGGGAGCTGGAACATGTAGAACCCGATGTCGGCGCCGAACACCGGGTCCTCGACGCCGAAGTCGCCGCCGTTCTGCCAGAGGAAGAACTCCTCGCGCCATGCCGACGCAGCCAGGCCGAGCAGAAAGGCGAGCCCGACGCTGACGAGCAGCCTGATCTGGCGGATGCGTGGCTCCACCCACTCCCGGAAGCGCTCGATGAGCTCTTCCTCCTCAGTGAGGTCGAAGGGAACCCAGCGGGGGGACAAGCGATCGGCCAACCTCAGGCTGAACCAGATGACCACGAATGCTACGAGGACACCAATCGCTCCGAGGAGGATGGACACGCCCCAGTTCTTCAGCCAGATGGCTTCGTAGTCGATCGAGTCGAACCACAGGTAGTCAGTCCAGAGCGAACCTGCCGCCGTGAAAGCTAGGTACACGGCAGCAACAATTCCGATGATCAGAGTGAACGGACGACGCCGATCCGGCGCCGGCACATCCGAAGGAGCCCTTGTGAACATTCACGGGGAGTCTAAGAGCGAGTTCCCCCTAGGTAGACCTGATACCGCTTTCCTTAGGTTCTACGTACCGTATTTGATACGAGGCGGAAACAGAATCGCACCTCGCCTGGACCATGGCCTTTCTCGTTCCGCAGCGTCTCACATTTGAGACGATGTACCTAAGGAACGCGTATCACCACCGTGCACTCACACCCTGGGTGGACCGGCGGAGGATTGGCCGGCGGATCGGAGGCGGCGGAGCGACATGCGCTGCAAGGTGTACCGGATGCGATCCAGACATGGTCGAGGCCTGGGCTGGACTCGACGAGCCCACGGTGATAGCCAGATAGCGCCAGGGAGCGCACCTTTCTCTCTGCCTCGTCGGTCCTCCAAGCCCGGAAGACCTTCGAAGCAGCCGACTGTCGCTCCCTTTGCCCTTCCCCCACCGTCGCCATCTCACGCTCCAGGTCGGCGACTATCGCTGCGCCCAGCGTCTCCGGTGAGTCGGTCGTTGGCGTCGCCGGTCGCTTGAGCTTCGACGCCGTCATCTCTTCGGCCCGGTCGTGGCCAGCGGCATACGACTCGGCCCATAGCGTGATCAGATCGGCGCGCAGCGTTTCCGAGATGGAGACCCGATCGGGCTGCCAGGCAGTATCCGTCCGAAGGCCGTCGAGAGCAATGTTCTGGGCCTCGGTGACGGCCCTCTTGATGCCTCTCAGCGCACGATTGGTCACGGGAAGAAGGGCGGCGTCGCGGAGCTCGATGAGATCGTCGGCAGAGCGCATCTCAGGCTCCTTTGGCAAGGCGGCCTCAGCGGTCTTCGGCTCCTCCGGCTCTTCCGTTTTAGCCGAGCCTTCTGTTCGCTCAGATACCTTGCCTGACTCGTCAGGATGACGGAGCGAATCGAAGAGAGCATCGATGTCGTCGCTTCTCGATGCCACCGGCTCGTCGTCGGATTTCGAGGCCGGAGCCTCGGCCTCGGCGGGGGCTTTCTCGACCGCAGGTGCCGGATCCGATGCTGCCTCAGCGACCTCGTTGGGCTCCAGAGCCTCCGCTTCGACGGTGTCCATCGGCACAGGCTCAGGGAGATCCGGCGTGGGCTCAGGCTCCAGATCATCCCCCCTGATCACCCTCACCGTCTCCCCAGGCTCCCACGTGGTCGGCATGTCCGCCGCTGGCTCCGAGGGCCTGACCGAAGGTATGACGCGGACCGACGTGTCACTCGACTTCGAGAGGTTGAGATCCTCCCGTTTCGCCTCGAGTGTGCCTTCCATCTGGCGAAGGGCGGCTCGCACGCCCTCGAGCTCCTCCATGAGCTCCTCACGACGCTGCTCCAGGGCGCGCGTCCTCTCCTGACTTGCCTCGGCCTCGCGCCGGGCGCGCTCGATCATGTCATCGCGTGCCTTCTCGGCGTCAGCCGTGATCTTCTCCGAGTCCATGGTCGCCGATCGCATGAGATCTTCGGCTTCGCGCCGGGCGCTCGACACGAGCCGGTGAGCCTCACGTTCCGCCTCACCCGTGATAGTGATTGCATCCCGCTCAGCCGCTTCTCGCAGTCGTCTCGCCTCAGCAACGGTTTGGTTGAGCAGATCGCTACCGGTCGTCCAAGCGTCCCGCCTCAGGGCCTCGGCATCGTTCTTGGCATCCTTGCGGAGCTGCTCGGCTTCGGCCATCGACTCCGAACGCCAGCGTGTGGCGTCGGCGCTCGCTCGCTCTCGGATGCTCTCTGCGGCTTCGCGTGCGGCTTCGAGAACCCCCGCTACCTCCCGGCCGACCGCCTCGAATTCCGACTTCAGATCTTTGTCGGCGAATTCGCCAAGTCGTTTCGCGAGCCTTTCTCGCTCGCTCTCGATACGCTCGACCAGACCCGCGACCTCACTGAGAAAACTCTGCACCTCAGACGTGTCTGCGCCGCGGATCGCAGTGCGAAAGCTTGCGCCGCGGATCGCTTCGGGAGTCAGATCGGGGGGCATCGCCTTAGAAGATACCGAGGAATCCTTGGTTTATCGTCGATTGTCAGGCGGCTTCGAGGTTCTCCAGGTACTCGACGGCGTCGTCGATCGTCTCTATGGGCACTATCTCGATGTCATCGCGTTCGGCTGTGAGGGCCTCGTCGTAGTTCCCCGCCGGAACGAGAATGACGGTCGCACCGGCCGCCTCCGCTGCCGCCACCTTCTGGCGGACGCCACCGATATTGCCCACGCTGCCGTCGTATTGGATCGTGCCTGTGCCTGCGATGACGTGGCCCCTGGTCATCTCGCCCGGAGTGAGCGTGTCGATGATGGCAAGCGTGTGCATCATCCCCGCCGACGGACCACCAACATTCCCCGCCTCGATGGCAACAGGGAACGGCGGCTCGGTCAGCTCACGAACCACGATGCCCATGATCGGCGAATCGGGATCCTCCTCGCGGGGTGCCAGCTCGAGGGAGACTTCCATGTCGGTGCCCCCACGGGTGATGCCCAGCGTTATGACCTCGCCCGGCTCATTGTCTTCGAGGGCGGCCGTCACGTCAGAGGCCCGGACGATCTCTGAACCGTCGACTGTGGTCAACGAGTCGCCCGGTTCGAGAACGCCATCGGCAGGCAGCCCCTCGACGATTTCGATGACGATCACGTCGGTCGGCACCATTTCGAAGCCCAGTCGAGTCAGCGCGACGGTGATCGCTCTGATCTGTGAATCGTCCATCTGAGTGAGGACTCTCTCGCGATATTCCTCATCGGTCTCGTCCGGAGGGCGGACTCTCTCCTTGCGCACAAGATCGATCGTGGGATCGATGCCTGCGATGAGAGCCTCGAACACGTTCACATCCTGGCTGACCACCGTCAGCATCAACAGCTCACCTTCTGGGTCATAGACGTCCTGGCCCTCGATGGCGACGGCGTCGGCGGCGTCGGAGACGGGACCCGCCGACCAAGCGAGATAGGGAAGCTCGAGGTTCCAGAAGACAACCACGAGCAAACCCACGAACAGGAGAAAGCTCGCAAGGTAGACCGGCCACGTAGGGGAAGTGCTCTGCGGATCTCGCACGGGAAAATGGTAACGGTCGCCTACGGTTAGGGGTCTCAGGCGTAGCCTCTCAAGACGGTTCCAGGAGACAAGATGACCTCAGTAGCCATAACTCAAAGGGTGCTTCCCCGCACCTTCGTCGTATCGCTCCTCCTCGTAGTCGGGGCGGCAACGGTGACCGCACTTGCCGCGCAGTGGCGCATCGTCCTCCCATTCACTCCCGTGCCGATCACCGGCCAGACGTTCGCCGTCCTCCTCACGGGTGCGGCGCTTGGTCTTCGGCTTGGAGCGGCCGGCCAGCTCCTCTATGTGGCAGCAGGCATCGCAGGCGCACCTGTGTTCACCGAAGGACGCAGCGGTGTCGACGTTGTCCTCGGCGCCACTGGTGGCTACATCCTGGGTTTCGTCGTGGCCGCCGGACTGATCGGGTGGATGGCAGAGCGACGACAGGACCGTACCTTCGCAACGATGTTCACCGCCTTCATCGTCGGGTCGGCCGTGATCTATGCCTTCGGGGTCGCCGGGCTGATTGCTGCGACCGGGATGAGCTTGACCGATGCCATCGCAAATGGTGTCGTGCCGTTCGTGTTCGGAGACATAATCAAGGCAGCAGGGGCCGGCCTAATCCTCCCTGGGGCGTGGAAGCTCATCGGCGACCGCAGCTGACCTAGCTCCGGTGAACGCATCGAGGAGCGAAAACTGGTCGATCGCTTTCGACGATATCCCCGACCCTGATTTCGCCGACGCACAGTTCGTCAGCATCCCCGAAACCCAACACCAGGTTCCGACGGACCCGGCCTGGTGGGCGCGACAGGTCTTCAGTGTGGCGTCGGCTCCGGCCTGGGTCCGGGCCCTGCTCGGGTTGCGCCAGGCACTGGTTGGTGTGATCGGCGTGCAGCGAGGAGATGCATCGGTCTTCGAGGTCGATCGAGTCGAAACCAGTGAGGCTCTCATCGCCGCCGACGACAGACACCTCGACTTCCGCGCCGCAGTTGGCATCGACAGCGGCAGTCGGATTCTGCGCGTGACGACCACTGTGCGCCTACACGGTTGGCGAGGAAAGCTCTACTTCGGGATCGTGTCCTGGCTGCACGGCCCTGTGACAAGATCGATGGCCAAAAGGGCAGTTACTCGTTTCGTTGCCCGAACATGACCGAAGCTCAGTCGGCCACGTGCCGGATCGCGTCAGCGATCTCGTCGGGCACCTCTTCCTGAAGGAAGTGCCCGGCTTGCGTAGGAGTCACACGCGCCCGCGGCAAGAGACGCTCGTGCCGACGACGCAGCCTTCCCAGAATTGGATCCTTGTCCCCCCAGACGATCGCCGACTGACCCTGAAAGCCCTTCACTAGTTCTTCGACGACGCCCAACGCGGCAACGGTGGGGTGCTCCATGTCGGATGGGACCATCCGGACCAGCGCGGTGACTGCCTCGCTGCCCCTTCCCCCACCAAGCGGGTAGACGTATGCCTTTGAGACCTGACCTGAAATCGAGGAGCCGTCGCCCTGGGCGATGGAGAGGACGCGTTGGGGAAGGCCAAGGTATCGGTTCATCATGTCTCCCAGCCGGGTTGAGAACACCCTGTGGAACAGCGTCGGCTTGAACCCGGGCTTGGGCTTGGTCAGCGATGTGTTCATCACCACCAGACCGGTCATCGTCCCCGGCCGTCGACTGAAAGCGTGGAGGCCGATCGGGCCACCCCAATCCTGCACCACTGCAACTGCGTCGTCTACTTCGAGCGACTCGAGGAGACGGGCCATCCATCGCGAGTGGTTATCCAGAGTGTGGTCTCCGCGCGCAGGTGGCCGGTCGGAGAATCCGAGCCCGATCAAGTCGGGCATGATCAGCCGCAGTTTCTCGTCAGCCAATCGCTGGGCCACCTTGCGATAGAGGAACCCCCAGGTCGGATTCCCGTGAAACAGCAGGACCGGTCTTCCCTCGCCCTGCTCCATCACATGCATTTGGAGGCCCTCACCGACGTCCACGCGGTAGCGGGTGAAAGGCACCATCTCGTCGAGCCACCCGGGGAGCGCCGGTGCCGGGTAGCGCTTCAAGTTTGCGTTTCGAGCTCTTCGCCGAGGTACGCCTTGATGACGTTGGGGTCGCGCTGAACCTCTGATGGCGGGCCCATGGCGATCGGCTTGCCGAAGTCGACAACGAGGACCCGGTCGGCGATATCCATGACGAGGCCCATGTCGTGCTCGACCAGGATCAGGGCTATTCCGAGCTCGTCTTGAACGTCGAGGATGAAGCGGGCCATGTCCTCCGTCTCTTCGAGGTTCATCCCGGCAACGGGCTCGTCGAGGAGGAGCAGTTCTGGGTCCATCGCCAGGGCGCGCCCGAGCTCTACCCGCTTTTGGACACCGTAGGGAAGCAGACCGACGGGGTATTTCCTCCACTGCTCAATCTCGAGGAAGTCGATGATGTCCTCGACGATCGCCCGGTTCTCGATCTCCTCACTCTTGGCTTTCCCAAGCCACACCGACCCCGCCAGCCAACCCGACTTCATCCTGACGTGACGGCCGGTCAACAGGTTCTCCAGCACCGTCATATGGGGGAACAGGGCGATGTTCTGGAATGTGCGGGCAATCCCCTTTTCGGCCGTGACATTGGGCTTGAGCCCCATGAGACTCTCGCCTTTCCAGAGGATCTCCCCCTCCTGAGGCCGGTAGACCTGGTTTATCGAGTTGAACAGAGATGTCTTGCCTGCGCCATTCGGGCCGATGATCGAGAAGAGCTCGCCATCGTCGACGTGGAAGGACACCCCATCGATTGCCTTCACACCCTGGAACGAGAGATGGACGTCGTTCACCTCGAGGAGATGTTCGTACTCTTTGGGGCCGGAACGCTCAGCCCTTCGCTTGAGGAGCCCCCGACTCACGACAGCCACCTCTTTCTTCTCTTGTAATGCTTGACGTCCCGGAACGACTTCTGCTCGCCCGTGGCATGCAGTCCCAGATAGAACTCCTGGACGTCCTCGTCTTTCAAGAGCTTCTGCGGCGAGCCATCCATGACCATCTTGCCCGTCTCCATGATGTAGCCATGATGGGCGATCGAAAGAGCCATGTTGGCATTCTGCTCGATGAGCAGAACCGACGTGCCCTGCTCGTTGATCTCCTTGATGATCTCCTTGACTTCCTGGACGAGGAGCGGTGCGAGGCCGAGGGATGGCTCATCGAGGATGAGGAGCTTGGGGCTCTGCATCAGGGCGCGGCCAATGGCAAGCATCTGTTGCTCTCCGCCCGACAGATAGCCCGCCGTGGAGTTCCTGCGCTCCTTGAGCTGGGGAAAGAGAGTCATCACTCTCTCGTGGGCGTCCTTGACGGCTGAGCCATCACGGTTGATGTATGCCCCGGCACGGAGATTCTCTTCGACCGACAACTCTGCGAAGATCCGTCGACCCTCCATCACCTGGCTGATTCCACGCTGCACCCGGGCAGACGGGTCTTCGTGGGTGATATCCGCCCCATCGAAGCGAACCTCCCCTTTGGTGATGTCGCCCTCATGGACGTCGAGAAGGCCGGTGATTGCTCGCAGCGTCGTCGTCTTGCCTGCCCCGTTGGCGCCCAGCAGAGCCACGATCTGCCCGTCAGGCACCTCGATCGAGATCCCGCGCAGCACAAGCACTACGTCGTTGTAGACGACCTCGAGATTCTCGAGGTTCAGCACCAGATGCCTCTGCCTTTAGCCATTGGCTCTGGTCGCTAAACGACCACAACCAATCTCTACCGGCAGTGGACTGGTGGCGGGCATGAGCCCGCCACCAACCACTATCTAGTCGTTAACCCTCCAACACGTAGCAAGCGCCGGTGAATTCGTACGCCGCAGCAATGTCGGACGTGTAGTTCGCCTCGACGACGACCGAGCCAGTCGGTGCCGACGGGTCCGGCTTCAGAATGTAGATCTGACGCTGGACGATGTCGTTTGGCTCACCGACATACTGCTCCGTCGGAGCCAGCCCGTTGAAGTCGACCGACTCGAGCGACTTGGCCGCTGCGAGCACTCCGGACTGAGTCATGTCGCCGTTCTCATACGCCTTCTCCAACGCACGGTGCAGGATCGTCGCCTCGACGAATCCTTCTCCGTAGTAGTCGGTCGGCGGAGCGCCGGCTGCTTCCATGATCTGAGTCACTTCCTGGGCACCAGCGGACTCACCGCCCCACGTGTCGGCGTAGAACGAGATGATCATGTCGCGTGACACTGCATCCTTGATCGGGGAGTCCTCGGCCACGAAAGCCGGGTTCCACGAAGGTGCAGCACCGGACCACTTGGCCTCGAAGCCAGTGGCGATCGCCTGCCCGTAGACGGACGACCAGATGCTCGGGGTGGCGGTCACGAACACGAGGTCCGCTCCACTGCCCGCGATGTCACCTGCAACTTCGGTCTCCGAAGCAGCATCACCGGGGATGATGAGCCCGGTGCCGTCGTAGACGACTTCGAGCCCGAGAGCCTCGGCCGCAAGTGCAGCACCGGCGGCGGAGTCGAGCCCATAGTCACCAGGGATCGACGCTATGGCGATGGTCGGGCTGTCAACGCCTGACTCTCCCACCATGTATTCGATGATGTTCATCGCCTCGATGCAGTACGGAGTTCCGTGCGGCAACAGGTTGGCGTTGATCTCAGGGTCGGACCAGCCGGAGTACCAGGTGAGTGGGATAGCCAGTATCCCGTCTGCCTGGAGGTCGGCGTTGATCGCGACGGTGTGCGGGGAGCCGGTCGAGTGGCCGAACGCGACGACCTCATCCTTGAGCTCCTCGTAGAGCTGGATGTGGGTCGGCACGTCGTAGGTCGTGTCTACAACCTCTAGTACCACTTCGAGCCCATTGATGCCGCCGTTGGCGTTCACCTGGCCCCAGTAGGCCTCGTGCCCGGCAACGATCGCCGACACGAGCGGGCCGAACGGGCCGGTCAGGTCGGACAGCAGCCCAACCGTGATCGTCCCGGCTTCGAGGTCCACGCCCACGTCGGTGGCGATGTCCATCATCTCGCCTTCGGTGGTGGTGGTCTCCTCGCCCATGTCCTCGGTAGTGGTGGTCTCTTCGCCGCCACCGGCCGTGGTCGTGGTCTCGCCACCATCGCCGCCACAGGCGGCAAGCACGAGACCGAGGACGAGGAAGATCGCCAGCCATCTGGATCTGATCTTCATTATTTCCTTTCCTCCTCAGGTCATAGCGGAGGCACCGGGGTGCCTCCCGTTAGACCGCTCAATATGTGAACGGCCAACCCTTCCAATAATTGCGGATCCTCAGCCATATCCCGTACAAACCAAGCGGCTCGAAGATTAGGAACCCGATGATCAACAAGCCGTAAATAACGAGGTTGAGCTGGTCGATGCCCAAGCCGGGCGCCACTCCCGCGGCCGTGTTGACCAGGCCGAAATCTCCTGGTCCCGTCGAGAGCACGAGGTCGAACAACGAGGCCAGCACGCCTTCGCCCGATTGCACCACCCCCTGCATCCACTGGGTGAAGTCGCGGATGATCCTGGGCAGCAGTGTCACGAAAGCGGCTCCCATCAATGTGCCGGAAACGGTTCCCGCACCGCCGATGAGCACGATGGCGATGATCTGGACCGATAGGAACAAAATCCAGGTCTCGGGGATCGACCGTCCCACGAAGCTGGCGAGAAGAGCACCCGAGACGCCCGCGAAGCAACAGGATATCGCGAAGG
>QQVI01000064.1 GCA_003388545.1 Actinomycetota bacterium | reverse complement strand
TCGGGGTCACGAGGCTGGCCAGCTCGTCCCGATACTCCTCGTTCACCACTTTCACCAGGATGTCCCGCATGACCCCGGTTGCGGCCCGATAATCGGCGGACCCTCTCCTCCGCTTCATCGACTCGATGACTGAATCCCCGACGACTCCATGTCTGTTGAGCGAACGGGCAAAGCGGTACGCCAAAGGGGGGCGTCGCGGCGAGCCGAGCCTGAGAAGAGGAGCTCCCGTCACGAGGAGGCCTGCAACACGGTGGGGATACTCCGCAGCGAGGCACACGCCGACCCTGCCGCCAAACGAGTGCCCAACGACGAGAGGTGCATCGGAAAACTCATCGAGCACTGGCAACAAGAGCCGGGCGTACTCCCTGGCGCCGATCGGCTCCGCGGGAGGCGGGGTGGCGCCAAAACCTGGGAGATCCATGGCCAGAGCACCGATCGAGGCCAAACTGTGTGCAAAGTCGCTCCCGCGCCGCCCCCAACCATGGAGGGCAAGCACGCGCGGCTGCCCAACACCGATTGCTTCGGCGAACAAGGAGCCGTTCACGAGAGAACGCAAAGCCAAAACTCAAACCTCGATCTTCGACGGCAGGATGCCGAGAATACTGTTGAAACACTGAGAATCCGGACTCCATGACAGCACAACCCATCACCACGCACCGGGCCATGGCTTCGTTCCGGGGGTCGTTGCTTCGTCGCGCCTCGGCAGTGGGTTGGATTGTGATGATCATCCTGTCGGCCCAGGCGGTGCGCGTCCAGGTCTTCCAGCTGCCCGAGTTCTACGGTCCCGTAGCGGCGATCGGCCTGATCCTCGTCGCCTCGACCGCTGTGCGCTGGGAGCGTCTGATGGCAACCCGGGCCGCGCCCTGGATATCGCTCGTCTGGCTGCTCTCCTTCATCGGGGGGATCGCCGCCATAGCGCTCATCCCGGACATGAACCCCACAGCGGCCCCGATCCTCTTCGGTCTGGCCGCAGTCTCCGGGTTGCTCCTCACTTGGTGGGCACATGCGCTGGTCACTGCGGTCATCGCAGGCGTGATCACCTACATATCCATCGAGTTGAGCACAACAGGTGAAGATCTTCTCGGCCTTCTTCTGACCGTCGTGGCTGTGGGAGCGGCAACGGCGCTGGTCGGGCTGGAGTTCGAGCGGGAGAGCGTCAGGTCGGCGTCCCGGGAGTCGGAGATCGCCCAGCAACGCGCCGACTTCGAGCGTCTCTACGAGGTGAGCGCGACTCTCGCCCGGGCGGAATCCCTCGCCGAGATCGTTCCCCACCTGGTCGGGACCATCTGCAAGTACCTGGATGCCCAGGTCGGAGTGGTCCTTCTCTACAACCCCGATCAGCACCGTCTCGAAGTGATGAGCCCGATCTGGGTGAACGGATATCCGCTCGACACCGACATCATGGTCAGCGATGTCTCCGGCCCGGGCGTTGCGGCACAAGCTTTTCGAGCCGCCCGCCCAATCCTCGTTCGCCGGGTCGACAACGACTCGAGCAGCCACAGGCTTCTGCGCGAGCTCGGCGTACAGCAGGCGATGGTGGCTCCCCTCAAGGTGGAATCGATGCGTGTCGGGCTCGTGATCATCGGCGATCCCTACGACGCCGACTTCACCGAGGAGCAGCTCAACCAGCTTGGCTCGCTCGCCGCGCCGGCAGGCCTCGTGCTCTCTCAGATCGGCCGCTACGAGGCCCAAGCCGAGATGGCGCGTCGTCTCGAGGAGGTCGCCCAGATGAAGACCGACTTCGTGTCCACGGTCTCCCACGAGCTCCGCACACCCCTCACATCGATCATCGGATCACTCGACACGGTGAGCAGGCCCGAGCTGGCGCCGACACAGGTAACAGCACAGGAGCTCCTTGGCACGGCGCGACGGCAAGCGGGGAGATTGCAGAGACTCATCGACGACCTTCTCGTTGTCTCCAGGATCGACCGCGGCGCCATCCCGATACACCTCGAGTCGATACGACTGCTCGATCTGCTCACGGAGATCGGGAGGACCGTGTCGATCGAGCCGACTGTCGGGGTCGACCCGCCCGATCTGAGTGTCGAGGCCGACAAGGACCATCTCAGCCGGATAATGATCAACCTCGTGGAGAACGCAGCGAAATATGCGGCGGGGAGCCCCGTGGAGATCTACGGCTTCGAACGCGGCCACCAGGGTGTGATCGCAGTTGTCGATCACGGCCCGGGTATCCCCGAGCACGAGAAGGACCGTGTATTCGAGCGCTTCACCCAGATAGATCAGTCCGACACGCGCTCCAAGGGGGGAACCGGTCTGGGCCTGAGCATCGTGCGCTCGCTTGCCGAAGTCATGCACGGCTCGGTGCGGGTCGAGGACACCGAAGGTGGCGGCGCCACCTTCATCGTTCAGCTGCCGAAGGCGCTCGTCAACGTGGAATCGAGAACGGGCTAGCCCTCGTCCGGCGGAGTCCCGGCCGCAACCGCATGGAACCCACCGTCGACATGGACGATTTCGCCGCTCGTCATCGGAGCCCAATCGCTGAGGAGTACGCACACCATCCGAGCAACCGGCTCCGGATTCGAGGTGTCCCAAGGGAGAGGCGAGCGCTCGCCCCACACCTCGTCGAACCTGGAGAATCCGGGTATCGACTTTGCAGCCACCGTTCCCAGAGGGCCTGCCGAGACGGCGTTCACGCGAACGTTGTGTGGGCCGAGATCGCGGGCGAGGTAGCGCGTGACGGACTGGAGCGCTGACTTGGCCACTCCCATCCAGTCGTAGGCAGGCCAAGCCTGAGAGTTGTCGAAGTCGAGCGTGACCAGGCTGCCCCCTCCTGCCCTCTCGAGCAGGGGCAGAAGAGCAACGGCGAGGGTCTTGTATGAGAAGGCGGACGTGGTGAAGGCCGTCTGCGCAGACTCGGCGGGAGTGTTCAGGAAGTTCCCGCCCAATGCGTCTTCTGGCGCGAAGGCAATCGCATGGAGGGCGCCGTCGACTTTCCCCCAACGGGCTTCGAGGTCTTCGACCATCGCGTCGACGTGGCTCGTGTCGTTGATGTCGAGCTCTATCACGTCGCACTCGCTCGGCAAGCGCTGAACCGACCGCTCGGTCAGACGAAGACCCCTCCCGAACCCCGTCACGACGATCTCAGCGCCTTCCTCCTGGGCTATCCGGGCGACGTGCCATGCAATCGAATCATCGGTGAGGACCCCGGTCACCAAGATCTTCTTGTCCTGCAGCAGCATTCAGTCTCCCTGTCTGTTTGTTAGGGGCGCGTCACTAGAAGTTACCGCCAAAGGTCATGATCCCGCGGATTGCCAGACCCATGGAGAACAAGAGCACCAGCCCGTAGTAGAGGTTTGGCTTCCTGCGGAACTGGCTCCGGTAGATGTACACGAAGGAGAGGGTCACGGCGATGACGACCCCGTAGAACACGTGCTGGTTTCCCGGGTTGATGCCTCCCGAATACAGGATCACCCCAATCACGATCTGCAGGATCAGTGCCCCAAACGCGGCCCACACGGCCCACAGGAAGTACCGCGGTGCCCTTTCGCGCCTCGCCATGAAGACTCCCCACAGCCCCACGATGCCGCTCAAGGCGGCGGCGACGTATCCCCAGGTGACGTGGAAGGAGCTCAACGGGACCAGCTTAGGTTTGACCATTACTCCGTCGCGTCACCGACTACAATTGGGCCAAGGAGGTTGTGGTGTACGAGGCTGTGGAGTTCATCGAGCTCAAGGAGAAGCCGGAGCCGATCCAGAGCGTCCTGGGGGAATTCGATACCGAGACCGCCGCCGTCGAGCGGGCGCGTGCGGCAAGAACGGCTTTCCTCGAGGGTGGCTCGGACGACTACGCATGGTGGGTGGTGCGCAAGCAAGGGGCAACCCTTGCCGAGTTCATCGCCGACTCCAAGAGTGACAAAGAGTTCGTCCTCGATCTTCGCTCAGGCCAACTGGTAGAGCTGGTCTAGGGGCAATAGGTCGATCAACGTCTCCGTGCGGAGACGAGATTCCCGCTAGTCGGTCTTGATCATCCGTGCTCCGAGAAACACGATGGCGTATCCACCGTATGCGAGGAGCGCTCCGAGGATCTCACTGAAAGAGTCCAGAGCGGAACTGGCGAACCGAATGTCCTCGACTATTGCGAAGACACCGAGTATTGCGATCGTGTACCCCACTGCCTTCATCAAGACAGGGAGAGGGGCGATTTGTTCGACGAAACCCCGATCCACCCTGGGCAGGAGAAGTGCGAACACCGCAAACAGGAGCGCCATCCACCCGACCCAGTAGTCGTTGAGGATCAAGCCGAAGATCAGATACGAGGCAATCAGCAAGCCTGCTCCCAGTGCGACCATGCCCTCACTCGACGAGAACATCTGAGCGCCAACAGCAGGCTCTGTGCCCGCCGCCACGGGCTCCGATGTGGTCGAAGTGGGCTCGGTTGCGTCCGATGAGTCGGCTCCGGTGTTCTCTTCGGTCATGGCTGCTCCATCCTTCCCTAGGCACCTCGAGTAACCATCAGAGACCCTATCAGACCGGGTTTTCGCGAGGTCGGGGGATCAGGCCAACAGGTCGGCGTGCTCCTTGCGAAGCACCTTCTTGTCGAACTTGCCGGTTCCAGTCTTGGGCAGAGCGTCGATGAACTCGTAGCGGTCGGGGAGCCACCACTTCGCTACCCGATCCTCGAGGAAAGCAGCGAGATCGGCGTCGGTCACCGCTGACCCTGGAGCCCTGACGACAAAAGCAACTGGCCGCTCCTGCCACTTCGGGTGCGCCAAGCCGACAACCGCGGCCTCGGCGACTCCGGGATGGGCCATGATCTCGTTCTCCAAGTCGAGCGAGGAGATCCACTCTCCTCCTGACTTGATCACGTCCTTGGCCCGATCGGTGATTCGGATGTAGCCCTCCGGGGTGATCTTGCAGACATCTCCCGTGCGGAGCCATCCGTCTTCGAAGGACTTCGATGACCGCTCGTCGTTGTAGTACTCGGCGGCGATCCATGGCCCTCGAATGAGGAGCTCACCGAAGGCCTCGCCGTCGTGAGGCAATTCGTCGCCGAGCTCATCCACGATCTTGACCTGCAGGCCGGCCGTGTGGATCCCTGCGGTCTCGAGGAAGTCGAGCTGACGCTCGAGGTCCCAATCCTCCATCGCCGGCTTGAGAGTTGCGATCGAGGCGATCGGGTTGGTCTCGGTCATCCCCCAACCCTGCACGACCCGGAGGCCCATATTCGTGGCAAACCATTCGATGAGTGCCCGGGGCACGGCCGACCCGCCGCACAGGAACGCACGCATCGAAGAGAGGTCGGTCTCCGGATGATCGACGAGGTATTGCTTGATCCCGAGCCAAACTGTCGGCACTCCGGCCGAGAAGGTCACCTTCTCTTCTGCGAGCAACGGCACCAGGCCCTCAGGGCTCAGATCGGGCCCTGGATATGTCAGCTTCGCGCCCTGGGTGACGGCCATGAACGGATAACCCCAAGCTGCAGCATGGAACATGGGCACGACTGGGAGCACGTTGTCGGAGGCGTGCATCGGGAAGCTGGCCAAGTTCGAGATCGTGTGCAGATAGGTGGAGCGCTGGGTGTAGGCGACGCCCTTTGGATTGCCGGTCGTGCCTGACGTGTAACAGAACATCATCGGCGATCTCTCGTCGAGCAGGGGCCATGTCCCGTGCTCCCCCGCATCGGCGATGAGGTCCTCATAGGCGATCGAACCAGGAAGACGCTCGTCGTCCTGGTCTCCCATTATCACGAAGGTCTTCACCGTCTCGAGTTGGTCGGCAACGGGGGCGATCAGCGGGACGAGATCAGGGTCGACGAAAATCACCTTGTCGGCCGCGTGGTTGACGATGTATGCGATCTGCTCGGCGTGGAGCCTGATGTTGATGGTGTGACACACCCGACCGGTGTTGGCAGTCGCCCAATAAAGCTCATGGTGTCTCCGGTTGTTCCACGCAAAAGTGCCCACGGCACTGCCTCGCTCGATGCCAAGATCGTCGAAGGCTGTGGCGAGTTTGCGAATCCGGTGGTCGGTTTCGCCGTAGTTGGTGCGAACCCTGCTGCGATCGTGCTCGACCGAGACGATCTCACGATCGGGATACAGACGGACACTGCGGTCGTACAGTGTCGAGAGCAATAGGGGGAAGTCGTCCTGCATATGCGGCATCACGCACCTCCCAGCAACTTCTTCTTCTCCGATTCGAACTCTGCATCGGTCAGCTTGCCCAGGTCGTGGAGGCGGGCGAGGGTGTCGAGCTGACTGGCGGTGGTCGACGCCCCGACATCGGGGGAAGCCCGGTTCATGAAGTGCATGCGCTTCTCCCGCTCCGCGTAGATGATCGTCTGGACACCCTCCGGATTCGGGATGTCGCTGTAGCGGCTCTGCCCGTGTGTACCTGCGGACTCGATCAGCAGGTCACCCGTTCCGAAGATCCGCTCGACGACGCTTTGCCGGAACGAGACGTCGTTTATCACCTCGTGAGGGATCTCCTTGCCTACCTTGGAGATCAACCCTGCGCGATATATGACTCGCTCGTTCGTGATCACATGATTGGTGAAGAGCCACCTGATCAGACCTTCGGCCGCCAGGAGAATTGCCCCGATGATCAGGGCGACGCTTATCCACCATGGCCAGCCATTGAGCTGGATCAAGACAATCAAGACCAGAGCAAGGAAGATCAACAGGCCTTCTTTGAGGATGCCCGACCAGTGCGGTCGGAACTCGGTGACTATGACCTCGTCATCGCTGAGAAGCTTCTTCGGATATCCCATGGCCAGCAAGGGTACTTAGGATCACCCTCCGTTGACGACAGGGAAGTAGCCGCGCAATGCCCGAACTGGACTTGAGAGAATCTTCTCTCAGGCGTGACCGCATCACCCGCCAAAGACTCGACCGGGTGATTCCCGCCGTCATGGAAGAATCAGAAATCGAGTGCTGGATCCTCGTTTCGAGAGAGTACGCAGAGGATCCAGTGGCACAGACGATGCTCCCCGCCACCTGGCTCTCGTCGAGGAGGAGGACGATCCTCGTCTTTCTTCGGGAGGGAAGCGACGTGAGGCGGGCCGCAATCAGCCGTTATGAAGTAGATGGCCTGTTTCCCTCGGCATGGAACCGTTCCTCAGAGCCAGACCAGTGGCGGGCGTTGCGCTCGATTGTCGCCGACGGGAGCCCGGCCTCGATCGCGGTGAGCGGTTCGGAGTCATTTGCCCATGCCGATGGGCTGACCGCAACCGAGAAAGCCCAGTTGCTGGACGCCTTGGGATCTGAGCTCGCAGAGCGAGTAGTTCCGGGCGAGGAACTTGCGGTGAGGTGGCTGCAGACCCGCATCCCCGAAGAGCGTCCAATTCTCGAGGAGGCATGTTCTCATGCACACGACATCCTGCGCCGTGCGCTCTCGCGGGAGGCTGTCACACCGTCTGTGACTACCACCGAGGACCTCGAGTGGTGGCTCCGCGATCAGGTTCAACTGCTCGGCTGTCCCGTCTGGTTCCATCCCTCGGCGTCCGTCCAGCGCTCCGGGGCCGACCTTCGGGGCTCGTTCGCCAATGCCACCAAGGCAGTGACGATCGAGCCGGGAGACCTGGTCCACATCGATTTCGGCATCTTGTGGGACCACCTCTGCACCGATCAACAGCAACACGGGTACGTGCTCGAGCCAGGCCAGACATCAGTCCCCGAGGGCCTCCAGGCAGCCCTTTCCTCCGGCAACAGGCTTCAAGACATTCTGCTTGCCTCCTTCGAGGACGGCCGCACGGGAAACGACGTGCTCGCTACCGCTCTCGACGCTGGGAGACGTGCCGGGCTCGACCCGGTCATCTACACCCACCCGATCGGCTATCACGGGCACGGTGCCGGGCCGGTTATCGGTCTATGGGATCAGCAAGAAGGCGTCCCAGATGGTGGCGACGTGAGGATCTTTGGCCCTTCGGCTTGGTCCATCGAGCTGATGAATCGTTCGGAGGTACCGGAGTGGGGTGAGGAGAAGGTATCGATCATGCTCGAAGAGGAAGCCTGGTACGAGGATGGGTTGGCGGATTGGGTAGACGGTCGACAAACCGAGATCTGGGCCATCTGATCCAAGCCATCTGATCAAAACCATCTGATCAAAACCATCTGATCAGAGCTTCGTGCGGCCCGACGCGAGAAAGTCCCGAGGGAGCCTCGACCGAAGTCTCAACCCTCTCGGGACTCTCGTCCGTTTGGGTTCAGGCCGGGGACCTGAATCCGCCCGGTAGCTGACGACTACCGCTGACAAAAGTCAGCCTTCGTCGGCAGCCGCATGATCCGAAGATCACACTCGCACGATCCGAAGATCGCGCTCCCCGATCGTTAGATCGGGTCGACGGGCCCGAAAGCCCGCCTGTCGGAAGATCCGAAGATCCTCCGGTGAGTCCGAAGACTCACTTGTCTTCGAGTCGCCCGACGATCCCGAAGGATCCCCGTTCGTCTCTCTGACGGTCCCAGAGCTTCAGGTTTCCCTTCCACTCGGGGTAACCGGTTCCTTCGAGGCTCGGTCCGACTCTCATCGGTCCGGTCCTCTCCGGGCCGGTGCCTCCGGGGCGAACCCCAGCGGCGTGACGGGAAACGTAGACCCGGGCATCCGGCCTCGCAAACCAGAACGCAGATTGATTTTCGCGACCGGCAAATTGAATTTCGCGAGACCGACTCGCGAACGCTCGAACAGTCCCGAACGCGAGAAACCCCGAGGGAGCGGCGACCGAAGTCGCGCCCTCTCGGGGCTCTCTGTCCACCCGGACCAGGAAAGCGGGCCCCTGGCCGTGTGGAGCGAAGAGACCGAAGTCCCTCCGGATCCAAGGAAGCCAAAGCCTCCTCTTCCCCGATTCGGGGTCTCCCCCGATTCGGTAGACGGCAACTTATTTGAGGCCCCGGAGGCAGTCAACCCGGATCAGTGATTTGTTTTCGCGAGGTCATTTCGAAAGGCTGCAGGGCTCTCAGACGACGACTCGGGGGCGTGGATCAGGGATTGAGGGCACTGTCAGATCGCCAGTCGGGAGATCGTGGTGCGAGCGACCACGGACAATCATGCCGAGATACCAGTCATATGGCGGAGATGTAGTTGGCTCTCCCGCGTATGCATAGGTGAATGCTTCCAGACCCCCCGTTTCCACGGCGATCGCCGCATAGAGAGGCTCGGCGTGGTCGAGCAAGATCCGATGGGCTGGATCGATCTCGTATAAGACACCGGGTGTCGACGTGCCCGGCACCTCACGTATGTTGGCCTTCGCCGATCCGTCCGTCGAAGGCTTGTCGAAAACCAGGGCCCAGCCATGCAACCAGGTCGGGCCGATTGGCTCCGCCGACGGGCAGCGCTCCTGGATCCTCGGTAGCCAGAGGTTCGATCCGTATGCGAAGTACGCAAGGCTCAAGACGGCCCTGGCCGACGTGGAGAAAGAATCGCCATAAACCAATTCTGTCAGACCCGATTCCTAAGATCGGCCACATGACCACGAAAGTCGCAATCGGCGTGCCGGCGGAGCACCAGGACCCCAGGGGTCTCGAGACTCTTTCGCCGAGCCGCGCCAGCGACTTCAAGACCTGTCCCCAGCTCTTCAAGTTCCGAGCTATAGATCGGCTGCCCGAGCCGACCACCGTCTATCAAGCAAGAGGCACAACCGCTCATCTTGCCCTCGAACGCTTTTATGACCTACCGGGCGAGAAACGTGACCCTGAGACTCTGTTCGACCTCTTCCGACAAGCATGGACCGAGGTGCGGGGCGAGGACGAGTACCGGGAATTATTCGAGACGCCGGACGACGAGCGCCAGTGGGGTCTCGAGTCGATGCAATTGCTTGCCAACTACTTCGCGATAGAGGACCCAAGCCTCATAGACCCGTTCCAGCGCGAGCTCGACATGACCGAAGATCTCGACGGCATCGTCATTCGCGGGATACTCGACCGCATCGACAGGGACAGTGACGGCCGCTTGGTCATCACCGACTACAAGACGGGGAAAGCCCCTCCTGAACGGTACGCACTCCCGGCGTTCTTCGCCCTGAAGATCTATGCCCTCCTGATCCGAAAGCGGACCGGTGAGACTCCCAAAGAGGTAAGGCTTCTCTATCTCAACGGCCCAACGCTGTACCGCCTCGAGGTCGACGACAAGCAGCTCGATGGCATCGACAGCCAACTCCGGGCGCTCTGGACCGCCATAGAGAGAGCGATGTCGACGAACCGATATCCGCCAAAACCTGGGCGCCTATGTGACTGGTGTTCTTTCCAGGAGATCTGTCCGGCCTTCGCCGATGCCGAGGCGGTCGCCTGACCATCTCGCCGGTATCAGGGAAAGACGCCCCGGACCAGCTTGGCGTCGGCGACTCTCCGGATCCCTTTGATCAGCGCAGCGGTACGCATATCCACATTCTCTGAAGTCGCGATGGTGTGCACATCGTCGAAAGCGCGCACCATGATCTCGCGCAGCCGCCCAACCGTCTCGTTCTCCGTCCAGAAGTACTTCTGCACATCCTGAACCCACTCGAAGTAGGAGACCGTCACACCGCCGGCATTGGCCAGGATGTCAGGCACGATGAAAACCTCCCTGCCGCGGAGCTTCTTGTCAGCGGCAAGAGTCGTGGGATTGTTTGCTCCTTCGATGACGATCTTCGCCTGAACCGAGTCCGCGTTGTCCTCGGTCAATACGCCCTGAATGGCGGCCGGGACCAGGACGTCTACGGGTAGCTCGAATATCTTGTCGCCGTCTATGAAGTCGGCATCTGGGAAGCCCTCGAGGAACCTGTGCTCGTCCACCCACTTTGCTGCGGCATCGACATTCAACCCGTCGGGGTTGTAGAGGGCTCCCGAGATATCAGACACGGCCACCACTTTGGCGCCCATCTGCTCGCCGGCGACCGCCGCGTAACGACCTACGTTGCCGAAACCATGGATCGCGGTCGTCACACCCTCGGGTTTGATGTCCCGGGCAGCAGCCGCCTGAGGAAGCAAGAACATGAGACCGCGTCCTGTGGCCTCTCGCCGGGCGACGCTACCGCCGAGAGCGGGCGGTTTGCCCGTGACAACCGCAGGAACTGCATGACCGACGTGTTGGGAGTATGTGTCCATCAGCCATGCCATCACCTGTTCGTTGGTCCCGAGATCCGGAGCGGGAATATCGGTCTCTGGACCGATCACGTTGATGATCTCCATCGTGAACCGACGGGTGACACGTTGTAGTTCGGCACGCGAGAGTGCCATCGGGTCGACGCGCACTCCCCCTTTTGCCCCTCCGAACGGAACGCCGACGATCGCACACTTCCAGGTCATCCACATTGCGAGAGCCGCCACCTCACCGAGGTCAACGTCCGGTGCGAAGCGGATGCCACCCTTGGTGGGGCCCATCGTCGTCAGGTGTTGAACTCGATAGCCAAATATCGTCTCGACCTCGGCGTAGGTGTCGTGACGGAAGGGGAATGCGACCACGGTCGACTTCTGTGGGACCTTCAGCCGATCAGCGATGTTCTCATCCAGCCCCATGAGCTCCGCGACCTCGCTGAACTGGCCGACAGCTTCGTGGTACATCGGTGAATCGAACTCGTGCGCGGTGGGCATTGCCCGTGCCTCCAAGAGAATCTGCTGCTCACGAATCTAACCGTTCCATCTACGAGATGGCTTTTTGTCACACCCTCCTCGTACCTTGAAACACATGAAGAACGAATTCATGAGAGACGACCAGCAGGCATCGCCCCAACAGATCTTCGATGAGCCGATCGCCTACCTGGCGAGCTTCGGGATCGAAGTCGAGATCGTGTCGATACACGAAGCGGCGATGGCGCAAGCAGCCTGATCTACGATCGGTCGAATGAGCGATGAGACCCGGATCGATCCCGGTGAATGGGATCGAATACTCGATGATTGCGACGGCTATCAGCTCATAGTTGCCGGGCCGGGTACCGGAAAGACCGAGTTCCTGGTTCGTCGAGTGGCCCGGATCGTCGAGATGGAGAAGGCACCCAGAGATGGCGTGCTCGTCCTCACTTTCTCGAGACGCGCTGCCCGCTCGATTGGTGACCGAATCGCTCATCGCCTCGGGCAGTCGACGATGCCCGTCGAGGCCACGACATTTCACTCTCTAGCCCTTGGGGTCCTCGAGAGCGCGACCGGTGGGGCCGCACCCACTCCATTGACCACGCCAGAGCAGGTGGCGACAGTGCGCGATCTGCTCGGTTCGGAGGACGAATCGAACTGGCCCGTGAGCTATCGAGGGATTCTTGCGACCCCGGGGTTCGCCGAGGAGGTTGCCGACTTCGTTCTCCGCTGTTCCGAGCGACTTCTGACACCGACAGACCTGGAGGCCATGGCTCGGGAAAGGGCCGACTGGCGCGGCCTGCCCGGGTTCTATGAGAGATATCTCAAACACCTGGAGAAGGCAGGACGGGTCGATTACGGGTCACTCCTCGTTCAGGCAGTGGCCCAGCTGGAAAGAGGTCCAAATGGTGCCGGAGACGGCATCGGCTACAGCTACGTCCTCGTCGACGAATACCAGGACACTTCGCCTGCACAAGCACGCATCAGTGACCTGTTGTCTGCACCGTCGGGCAATCTCACGGTTACCGGAGACCCGTATCAGTCCATCTACTCCTTTCGCGGCGCCGAGCTTCGGAACATCGACGAGTTCCTGCGCCGCCACGACGGAAAGCGAATCGTTCTCGGCCGATCGTTTCGGGTGCCCGAGGAGATTCTCAGCTCGGCGCTACGCATCGTCAGGGCAGGCGACCTTCCCGGAGCAGCCGGCCCTGTCGAATCGGCACCACACCAGGGTCGCGTCGAGTGCTACATCTTCGACCAGGAGACAGCTGAAGCGGAATGGATCGCCGGTCAAGTGGATCGGGCGATTCGAGTCGAAGGGATCGATCCCGGCTCCATTGCCATCTTGATGAGATCGAAACAGGAGATGCTCAATGAGATGAGCAGGTCCCTGGCCAGGCGACGCATACCTCACGACCGCCCCGACCGTCGGCTGATCGACCATCCAGCAGTGAGACTGATCGCAGACCTCGTCGAGATCGCTGCGACAGAGGGCGCGTCTCGATCGGGGTCGGATAGCGTGTTCGAAACCGAGGGTGCAGACGCCGCAGCGCGCCGACTCCTTCTCGGGCCGCTGATCGGCCTGTCTCTGGGCGCGCAGCGCGGTCTTACCTCCCTACGCCGTCAGGGCATGCCATGGCGCGAGGTGTTCGCGACAACGGAGTCCCTCGCTGATTTCGGAGGCCTAATTGGTGACGTTGATTGGGCAACCGCCATGCCGGCTATCGAGGGTTTCTGGCACGTCTGGACCTCGCTACCGCACTTCGGTGAAATCGTCGCCCACCCGGATCGCGCCGACTGGCGACGCGCCTACTCCTCATTCGCCCAGGTGCTGGACAGGCAGGCCGACCGTGATCCGGGGCTCAGCCTTGCCGGGTTCTTCGAAGTCGCCGAAGACGAGTCGTTCGAGGCGACGCCACTCATCACTCATACCAACGATGGTCCGGCAGTGGCCCTCACGACGCTTCACCAAGCCAAAGGTCTCGAGTTCGATGTTGTGTTCATCGCCAATGCCGTCGAAGGAGTCTTCCCCGACCTCAGGCGGAGCCGACGCATGCTTCGCCCCGAGTTGCTCTCACCAGAACGGACCACAGACGCTTCGGCCGTGTCCGCCTTCCAGATCCAGGAGGAGATGAGGCTCGCCTACACGGCCATGACCCGCGCCCGGTCCAGAGTCGTCTGGACGGCGACGGATGCCGGCGTCGACCAGGGAGAGCGCCGCCCATCCCGGTTCTTGTTGGCAGCATCAGGCAACACCACCCTGGAAGGGCTGGGGAGCCCAAGGCATGAGGAGCTCGAGCCGGTGTCTCTTGCAGAGGCCGAAATAGCTCTACGTCGCATAGCCGCCGACCCCATCGCGCCTGCACCGGCGCGCACGGCTGCGGTTTCGATACTGGCTCGATCGTCGCGGGGAGCATGGGACGCCCGGTACTTTCGGGGCGTCGCCCCTCCGGGCCCGGACAGGCCGATCCTCGGCTCGGTCTTCTCGATGTCACCCAGCCAGGCCGATGGATACACCCGATGCCCGCGCCGCTACGCCGTCGAGCGGCGGCTACGGCTCGGCGACCCGACGTCGCCTTACATGACGACCGGCAGCCTTATCCACAAGGCCCTGGAGCTAGCCGAGGGCAAACTCATCGGAACCGGCGTCAGCCACGGCGACGTCGATGACGCTCTTGCGGCTCTCCGGTCGCAGTGGGAGGCAGCCGACTTTGGCAGCGGCCCATTGAATCGCGCTTGGCTCGCCCGCGCCGAGAAGATCGTCCGCAGCCTCTATGAGAAATGGCCCGCCAGCAGTTCCCCGGCCGTCAAGTTGGAGCAAGAGGTGGAGATGGAGATCGACGGAGTCACCTGGTACGGAGTCATCGACCGTCTCGAGGAGTCCGCCAAAGGTCACCGTGTGGTCGACTACAAGACCGGCACGCAGTACCCCACCGTGGACGACGCAGCGGTCTCGATCCAACTTGGCTTCTATGCGCTCGCGGTCAACGCCGAGGAGGGGCCAAACGTGGTCGCCGCAGAACTCTGGTACCCGGCGACGAGGGCCAAGTCCCTCACGATAAGGAAACTCGACCTGGGGCGACTCGATGAAGTCGAACAGGCGATGAGGGACATCACGAGTTTGGTGGCCTCGGAGGATTGGCGCCCACAGGTGTCCTCGGCGTGCAATCGATGCGCAATCAAGTCGTCCTGCCCGGCCTGGCCCGAAGGAAGAGGTGCCTACCTCTCATGAGTGTTGGCCCCGAAGGGCTTGCCCCGACTCCCGAGCAACAGTCGATTCTCGACCTCGGTCTCGACACGATCAGGATCTCCGCCGGAGCCGGAACCGGCAAGACGACCACTGTTGCGATGGTCATCGCCAACCTCGTGCGAAGCCACGGAATCGATCCGGAACAGATTCTCGGAATCACGTTCACCAACAAAGCAGCAGCCGAGCTCGCAGATCGGGTGCGGATCTACCTGGGTGAGACCGTCGAGCCCGGACGCGAGGTCGAGGTCCACACCTACCACGGGTTTGCGGCGCAGATTCTCAGTGAGTTCGGCCTGCTCGCCGGGTTGGCGAGCCGCCCCGAGATCATCACACCCACGTTCAGTCGCCAGATCCTCGGAGAAGTGTTCTACAACACCGACTATGAGCACATAGACATCACTTGGTCGGGTCGCATCAACCGGATCAAGCAGCTCGGCGACCGGCTTGGCGATCATCTCCGCGACCCGGACGACCTGCTCGAGGCGGTGCACCCGGACACGGAGCCATGGCCGGAGCGAAAGGAGATGCTCGAAACACTTGCGCGCTATGCCAAGGAGAAGCGAGCGCTCAGTGTCGTCGACTATTCGGACCTCATCACGTTGTCGACACGAGCAGTTCGCCATCATGAGTTCATCGCATCGACGATCCGTTCTCGCTATCGCGTGGTAGTCCTCGACGAGTACCAAGACACCAATCCGGCCCAGCGGATCCTGCTCACATCGATCTTTGGAGGAGGATTCCCTGTCGTCGCCGTGGGAGACGCCGACCAGACCATCTACGAGTGGCGCGGCGCTTCGGCGGAGAACTTCGAGAACTTCGTCCTTCACTTCTCTCGACCCGACGGTGGAGAGCCGATAGCACGAGAGCTGACGGCCAACTACCGGTCGGGTCAGCCGATCCTCGACGTCGCCAACGAGATAAGGCTGCAGGCAAACCCGGAGGCCTCCGGTTTGACCAGCGCACGCAGCTCAGAAGGGACCATCGAGACCCACTGGGCCGCGGATGCCATGGGCGAGGCCGAGTGGATAGCCCGCAGGTTCGAGCGACTCCACGACAACGGCTTGCGATGGAGAGACATGGCGGTCCTCTTTCGCAAGAATCGGGACTTCCCTGTGATCGTGGAGACTCTCGCCCGTCACGACATCCCCATAGAAGTCGCCAACCTCGGAGGGCTCTTCTCGGTGCGAGCGGT
>QQVI01000249.1 GCA_003388545.1 Actinomycetota bacterium | reverse complement strand
GCCAGGGACGCAGATTCCGGGTCAAGATCCGCAATGAGCCCAAGCTCAGACCTTCAACTCTGCTCCTGGAGCAGCCAGGCGGACGGGGCGGTCGAACACCGATTCCGCAGCAGCGACTGAGGCCTCGGCGTCGATATATGGGGGTATGTGGGTCAATACGAGCGAGCCCACACCCGCATTTCGTGCGATCTGACCGGCTTCCGACGGGGTGAGATGTTTGATCGACTCGTTGGCGGCCCGGGGCTCGGGGAGCGCGGCCTCGCTCAGCAGGACATCGACGCCACCGAGCGTCTCAGACCAATCCCCTGGTCCGGTGTCGCCTGTGAAGAAGAGTGTGCGCCCATTCGACTCCCACCTGGTCCCAAGAGCAGGGACAGAGTGGCTCATCTCGACGAAGGAGACCCCCAGATCGCCAATCTGAGCCGTGTCTCCTCCTTCTACCGGGTGGAGCTCGAACGTATCGCCGAAAGCATCCTGTCGTCTCTTACTTGTGAACGCAGCGAGATGATCGAGCACATCGTTACTGGCGTAGAGCGGCACCTGCGACCTCGGCTCAGGTCGAAAGGTCCATGCGTGGTAGGCAGTGAACAGATCAGTGCAGTGGTCGGGATGGCGGTGGGAGATGAACACCGCATCGACGAGATCGCCGTCCACCGGCATAGAGGTGAAGGTGCCTGGTCCGGCGTCGCACCAGACTCGCGTGCCGCCACTCTCTATGAGGTAGCCGGAGCCGGGATTGGTGGGGGTCGGGAACGTGCCAGACGACCCAATGACGCGCACCTTCATGGCTGGAGCCTCTCAACGATCCAGTCGTCACCTTTCTGCACGTATCGCAGCCGGTCATGGAAGCGATTGAATCTCCCTTGCCAGAACTCGGCGGTGTGGGGAAAGATCTCCCATCCACCCCACCACTCCGGCCGTGGGATCTCATCCCCGAAACTCGCATCCCGCTCGGCGAAGACACTCTCGAGCTCTTCACGATTTGCGGCCGGTCGACTCTGTCGCGACGAATGGGCGGCGATCTTCGCTCCACGCGGCCTCGTCTCGAAGTAGGCGTCGGCGACTTCGTCAGCAACGAGTCTCGCCTCGCCTTCGAAGCGGACCTGCCGATGAAGAGGCAGCCACATGAAGGTCGCGGCGACATGTGGGTTTTCCTTGATCTCCTGACTCTTCCGGCTCTCGAGGTTGGTATAGAAGATGAGGGACCTCTCCGTGGTCTCTTTGAGGAGCACAGCACGAGCCGAGGGAAAACCCTCCCTGCCGGTGGTGGACAGAACGAATGCATTCGCCTCGTAGAGGTCAGCAGCAAGTGCGCCTGCGAACCACACTTCGAACTGAGCCATCGGGGTGGCGGCCAGGTCCTCGACGCCAAGACCGGCCAGTTCGTACTCCCTGCGCAGCCGGCTGCTTTCCTCTTGATTCATGTCGGCCACGATACTGGCGGAATGAAATCGGACCCATCGGCACCTGCGGCGACGAGGATCGCCCGTGCCATGAGCCGTCGCTGTCCCCGATGCGGCGAGCCCGCTTTCGAGACTTACTTCACGATGAAAGAGGACTGCTCCAGATGCGGGCTCAGATTCGAGCGGGAGCCCGGCTATTGGGTCGGCGCGATGATCATCAACACGACCATCGTGTTCGCAACGTTCCTCGTCTCCTTCGGAGCGGGACTGCTCGTCACGTGGCCCGATGTGCCCTGGGTCGGGCTGCTCGTCTTTCTGGTGGTCGTCAATGGCACAGTCCCGGTTTTGCTGTACCCGCAGTCGAAGACGCTGTGGTCGGCACTGGAAATGGGTTGGCACCCGCTCGAGCCTGCAGAGATAGAAGCCGCCGACCGGCGAGCCTCCTGATCACATTCGCTTGGCGACCTCTTCGAGCATGACCTCCGTCGCCCCCCCTCCGATCGAGTGAATCCGCATGTCCCGGTAGAGCCGCTCGACGGCGGTCTCGGCGATGAACCCCATCCCCCCGTGGAACTGCACGCAATCGTAGATCGTGCGGTTCGTCGTCTCTGCGGCGAAGGCCTTGACCTCTGATACCTGACGCACGGTGTCCTCGCCCTGGTCGGTGAGCCAGGCAGCTCCGTAGGCCAACTCCCTGGCGGCGTCGAGCTCGGCCTGGCGCATCGCGAGCCGCTGCCGGATGGCTTGCTTGCTCCAAAGAGACGCACCAAAGGCCTTCCGCTCTTTCACGTAGTCGACCGTGAGCTCGATCGCTCGCTGCGCCTCGCCGATTCCCTGACCGATGATGGCGAGCCGTTCATTCTGAAAGTTCTCCATGATGTAGTAGAAGCCGCGGTTCTCCTCGCCGATCAGGGCGTCCTCTGGAACCCAAACATCGTCGAGAACGAGCTCTGCGGTGTTCGAGGAGTGCCATCCCATCTTCTCGAGCGACCGGCTCGTCTTGAATCCATCGGTTCCCTGCTCGACCGCAAAGATGGAGATTCCGCGCGACCCCTTCACGTCGGGATTGGTCTTGGCCGCCACGAACACCACGTCGGCGATCCCCCCGTTCGTTATGAACATCTTGGTGCCGTTGATGCGGAACCCATCGCCGTCGCGTCGCGCCGTCGTCCGCATCGCGGCCACATCCGAACCGGCATCCGGCTCGGTCACACCGATGGCCGTGATCAACTCTCCGGTCGCGAATTTGGGGAGGTATTTCTCCTTCTGCGCCTTGGTGCCGAAGTTGGTCACGTAAGGGCTGGCGAGATCAGTGTGGACCAGGACAGTGATGCTGAATCCGCCATATGTGGAACGACCGAGCTCCTCACCGAATACGACCGATGCGATTGTCCCCAACCCAAGCCCCCCGTACTCCTCGGGGATCCTCAAGCCAAAGAAGCCGAGCTTGCCCATCTGGTCGAGGATTTCGGGGGGCACGGCACGATCCGCCTCCCATTGATCTGCTCGTGGCACGATCTCCTTCTCGACGTACTCTCGCACGCCGAGACGGATCGCTTCCAGATCCTCGTTGATGTAGATCGAGCTCATTCTCTGTCCTGTGACGCCAGCCACGCTCTGCCGGCACGACTGTTGTAACTGAGATTGTGAGCCGAGCAGAAATCGTTCGCAACGTTGGCGACGCCGCCGAGGTCGATCCCGGTCTCGATGCCCATCCCATCGAGCATGTACACGAGGTCCTCGGTGGCGATGTTGCCTGTCGCTCCGGGGGCATACGGACAGCCTCCAAGCCCCCCAGCCGAACTGTCCATCCTTGCCACGCCGCGTTCCAGTGCCACAGTCGTGTTGGCAAGTGCCTGGCCATAAGTGTCATGGAGGTGAATGCCGACCCGATCGGCGGGCACGACCTCGAGGACGTGGTCGAGCAGAGCCTCGATGTGGAATGGGGTTGCCTTCCCGATCGTCTCGCCCAGATACACCGTGTCGGAGCCCCACTCGATGAGCGTCTCGGCGAGATGAGCGACCCAATCAGGATCCTGTTCACCTTCGAATGGGCAGTGAGTGGCCGTCGAGATGTAGGAGCGGGTCGACACGCCGCGAGGGATCTCGAGGAGGATGCGCCGGATTCGATGCATGGCCTCGTCCACCGTTGCATTTATGTTTCGCTCGTTGAACTCGTCTGATGCAGCCGTCAACAACCCGATTGTGTCGACGCCGGCAGCCAGAGCCGCTTCAAAGCCTTTCATATTCGGGACGAGGCCCCCAAGCTCCACGTCACCTCGATTCGTGATGCCGGCGATGACTTCTGCGCCGTCGGCCATCTGTGGGACCGCCTTGGGGTTGACGAAAGACACCGCGTCGAAGGTCCTGATCCCCGCGCTGGCCAGGTTCTCGATGAGACCAACCTTCGCCGCCGTCGGCACGAACGCCCCCAGGCTCTGCAACCCATCTCTGGATGAGGACTCGGTTACTAGTACCTTGGAGGGAACACGGCTCACGGCGCCACGGTAATACTTGCCTGGGCGGTGAAATGGCCATGACAGAACCCTCGAACACGTTGCCCGACGAGAAGCGCCCTTCGTCCGAGCTGATAGCTGAGTTGAAGAGGCTCCGACGCAAGAAGGAGACTGGTGCCGCCGACTACCCCTCAGTGGCTGACCGCACCTCGAGCGAAAACGCCCGCCTGGCGGAACTCGAGCTAATTCTGAAGAGGAGGGGGCATCTTTGATCGAATTCGACACCCCCAACCCGAAATTCCGGGAGCGAGTGATCAAAGGTTTTGCCGATCAGCGAGTGATGAAGACCATGGGCATCACCCTCGAATCGGTTGACCCAGGCGAAGTCCAGCTACAGCTCCCCTTTCGTGAGGATCTGACCCAGCAGAATGGTTACCTGCACGCAGGCGTCCTTGGTACTGCGCTCGACACGGCGTGTGGCTTCTCTGCCTACACCCTCATGCCCATGGACGCATCAGTTCTAACCGTTGAAAACAAGATCAACTTGCTGCGCCCGGCTCAGAACGGCCCTTTCAGGATCGTCGCCAAAGTGGTCAAGCCGGGACGTGTGATCGTCGTCTCGGAGGGCCGCCTGTATGACGTGAATGGAAAGCTGGTGGCGACGATGACTGCCACCAACATGGCGGTCGATCTGCGGAGCGAGAATGTCGCGCCCGCGGACTGAGGCTGCTCCCTGCTTTGAGCTCAGGCCTCGGAACGCATGTTCGCCATGTTCTCGATGCGGCGGATGTTTCTTCCACTCCGCCCGAGACGGTTCCCGATGACGCCGTAGCTCTCTCCCTGATCTCGGAGTCGGGCAATGGTGCGCTCCAGGGGTGTTGGCCCGGAGCGGTCTGAGGGCGTTGAATCGATGCCCTCCTTGTAGTCGATCATCTCGATGATCCGGTCGACGGTCCCCGGCTTCTTGCCGATCCGCTTTCCGATCTCGACCGACCGCAGACCCTGTTCGCGCATGCGCAGGATGACCGATTCGATTGGTCTCAAGTTCTCCCTGTCACGCGGCATGGACGGCCTCCTCATTGAAGGGCTCGATCATTATGCACTCGCCAGGGCACTCCTCGGCGGACTCGATCATGTCTTCGGTCAGTGGCTCGGGGACACGGGCCATCCCTTCGGCGCCGTCGGGCGCCTCCTCACCGTCAAAGACGATGTTCTCGCCAAAGTGCTTCGCGTCCTCTTTGACAACCCAGAGGCCGTCGTCCCTGCCCACGAACACGTCTGGCGTGATCTCCTCACAGATCCCGTCGCCTGTACACAGATCCTGATCGATCCAAACCATCAGTTTGGTCTTATCGGCCATTTCGAAATCACCTCGTATTGAGCGCAGGGGGTAGTCCCCACGCTAATGGGGGCGTACCCGTAGCGACCGAGTGACAAACATCTGGATGCTCAGGCGCCTTGTCGCTCCTCCAAAAAGGCAAGAGCTCTCGCTACGTATTCTTCCGGTCCACCCGGGCCTGAAAGGGTGCAGTCCGCCAACCTCTCGAACAGCGGACGCCTTCTCCCCAATTCCTCCCCCTCACCAACGATGCGGCGGTGTTCGCTTTCACCTATCCCGCTGGCGTCACGATCGACCCAAATGCAAAGGACGTCGGCAAGCGCGTGTCGACCCTCTTCGAAGTCGACCACCGAAGCTGCGGCCGCCACCACCGAATCTTCACTGGTCTGTAGAGCGCGAAGCAGTGCGTCTAGCTCCAACTCGTGCAACCGGCCCACCCCTTCGGCCTCAGCAACCTCGCGGCCACTCGATCCGGTCATCGCCTCGATTTGCTCATCGGAGTCGAAGAAGCTGCGACCGAGAGCCGCGGCTAGCAGACTTCCCACCGTGGTCTTGCCCACACCCATCTGGCCCAAGACCACGATGTGCTCAGCCGGTGCGTTCAAGAAACTCCTCGAGGACCTCTGTGTATCGGGAGCGGGCGTCGTCCACCGTGATGTTGCGTCCGAATGCGTTCCATGCCGGGACCCATTCGGCGATGTCAGGCATAGGCCGGCACAACGCGACCGATTCCCAGTGCACCAGGTCTTTCAGGTCCTCGCCACTGGCTTCCCGATAAGTGGCGATGAAGCGATCCGCGATCTTATCGAGACCCAAGTAGCGAATATCCATCGAGCAATAGGCCACATCCATCGCACGGGAAGAAGTGCCCGGCGACTCCCAATCGATAACAGCATTCAAGTCGCCGTCGCTCCACAGCGTGTTTCCCGGCCAATAGTCGGTATGGCTGAACACAGAAGCGGACTCTGAGAACTCCTGGCCGAGCGCGACGCGGCGACGGAGCAGGCGCTCGCCCAGCGGGTGCTGCAGGACCAGCTCCGGGTTCTGCGTGATCTTTTCGATGTCTTCGCCGGCCCCGGGCTTGAAGAGATCACGATCCTCGTCACTGAGCCTGACCTCGTGGATCTTGATCAGCGTCAGAGCGAGGCGCTCAGCCCAATCGAACGGGTTGGAAGGAGTGAGGTCGGGCTTGCCGTCGACGTAGGAGATCACAATCGCCTGCTCATCGAAAACGCCGTCCCGGTCGATCCAGATAGGTGCCGGCGCAGGGATGTTGGCCCGTTGTAGCAGTTCGAGGGCACGCATCTCCCTTGCGGCAGCGTCCTCTCCTCGCTCGGCATACCAGGGACCGTAACGGCGGAGCACCAGCCTTCCGCCTGGTTCGGAGAGAAGGTCCATTGTGCAGCCGAGCCCTCCAGTCATTCGCTCGGAGTGCAGCAGAGAGTTGGCGCCTATCGCTTCGCGAACGCGCACCAATTGCTCTTCCGTGGGGAGAGGGGTGTCTTGCATGATTGGTGGAGGTGCGGGGAGTCGAACCCCGGTCCGCTGAGCCATCTGCGTTGGCATCTCCGAGCGCAGTTGTCAGCGAGCTTTCGGGAACAGGAACTCTGACAACAAGTTCTCCTGCACCTATCCGGACTTGATCTTTGCCGCACAGTCCCGGACCCTGTGCGACGCATCCCGCTAAACGACGCCCGACCCCGATCGTGCGGGAGCCGACCGGGCGGACGAGCTACTTAATTAAGCAGCCAGTGCGAAATTGTCTTCGGCACTTATTGGTTTTTCCGGTTTGTTAACGAGGCCCCGGAGACCTCGGCTCGCTTCCAACGCATCAACACTCAACGTCGAAACCGTTTCACCCCCAAAAGGGTTGTACCTATACGGTAATTGCACCGCGTTGCGAAGTACAGCGGGCGTTCAGCGCCGCCTACCCAGTGAACGCTGGATTTCTCGCTCGTGTTCCCGATCCTTCATCACCTGACGCTTGTCCACGGTGCTTCGACCTTTGGCCACGCCCAACTCGACCTTGGCCTTGCCATTCTTGAAATAGATCTGCAGCGGGATGAGCGTCAGTCCTTTCTCCGCCACCTGACCCGCCACACGGTCGATTTCCCGCCGATGAAGGAGGAGCTTGCGCTCCCGCTCCGGATCGTGGCCGCCTTCACGAGCGAACTCATACGGTCCGATGTAGCAGCCGAGTAGGAAGACCTCCCCCCGGTCGACATGTGCATATGAGTCTTTGAGATCGACCCGCCCCTCACGGAGGGACTTGACTTCGGATCCGACGAGAGAGAGCCCCGCCTCGAGCGTGTCGACGACCGTGTAGTTGCGGCGTGCTTTCCGGTTGGTGGCGACGACCTTGACCTTCTCGGTGCCGCCAGATTTGGCCACCGTCAGACCCCCGCCGGAACGTCTTCTCCTACGCCTTCGGCGTCACGCAGGTAGCGGCTCAATCCGAGAAGCGAGCCGATGACACCAGCGGCTGCTCCGAAGAGCAGGAACAACAAGCCCCAGCGGAAGAAGAACTGATTTGCGACATCCAATCGGAACAGAGCAAAGCTCTGCGTGGCCTCGGCAAGGCGTGACGACCCAAGCCAGACCGTGAAGACAGCGAGTGCAGCGCCCAACATCCCTTCGATCATCCCCTCGAGAAGGAACGGAACACGGATGAACCAGTTGGACGCTCCCACCAGTTTCATGACAGCGACTTCGTCACGGCGCGCATAGATCGCGAGCCGAATCGTGTTGGCGATCAGGACGACAGCCGACATACCCAGGACGATCGCCATTCCCAAGCCGAGGACGTTGAGGACACTCGACAGGTTCTCGAGCTGCTCGATCTCTTCGGCTGCCGTGTTCACCTGCCTCACGACGGGCGTCTGCTGCTCCAGCCGGAATTGGACCGACTGGTGAAACTCGATCTCCACGAGCTCGATGCGAACAGATGCCGGCAAGATCGTCGGATCGATATCGAGGAGATCATCCTGACCTTCAAAGATCTGCTGGTATTCGATCCAGGCATCGTTCTTGTCGTAGTAGTCGACCCTCTCGACCTCATCCCATGTCTCGACGGCTCCGATCAGCGTTTGATGTGATCCGGGAGGGACGCCTGCAGTCCCTTCGTCGTTGAGGAAGGCGATCACATGGACGCCGTCTTGCCAGGCAATCGTGTTGACGCGAAGAACCTCGTTCACGACGAGTGCGCCGAAAGCAAGCGAGAGACTGATGAACACTGCCAACACGGCGCCGGCGACCACCAAGGCGTTTCGCCTCAGGTTGGTGAGGGCCTCTTTGACCAGGAAGAAGAAGCGGCTCACTCCGGGACCCTCTGCTCATATCCCGCCGCAAGCTCGTCCCGGGTGACCAAGCCTTCCTCCAGGGCCACAACCCTTCGTTTCATCGCATCGACGATGGCGTGGTCGTGAGTGGCCATGACGATGGTCGTCCCGGTTCGATTGATGCGATCGAGAAGCTTCATGATGCCGACCGATGTCTTCGGATCGAGGTTCCCGGTGGGCTCGTCACACAGCATGATCGGCGGGCGATTCACGAATGCGCGGGCGACCGACACTCTCTGTTGCTCCCCACCCGACAGCTGACGGGGATAGCGATCACCCTTGTCGCTCAGGCCGACGAGGTCCAGGACCTGCTCGACCTGGGGCTTGATGGCTGAAGAGGGGCGTCCCAGCACCTCGAGGGCGAAAGCCACGTTCTCCGAGACCGTCTTGTTGGGGAGGAGCTTGTAGTCCTGGAAAACCGTTCCAACACTTCTTCTCAGGTAGGGGATCTTCCATTTCGGGAGTGTCGTGATGTCCTTTCCCGCAACCCAGATTCGCCCACGTGTCACCGGCTCGTCGCGCAGCATCAGACGAATGAGAGTCGACTTGCCCGATCCGGAGGCTCCGACGAGGAACACGAATTCGCCCTTCTGGATCTCCAGAGTGACGTCGTTGGCAGCGATGGTGCCGCCCTCGTAGACCTTCGTAACGTTTTCGAGTCGGATCATAAGATCAGGGGGAAAGTCTCGCAGAAGCCATATTCGTATCCGCGGACCTGATCCGGAACGCTAATCGCGATCAGATCGCTAACTGGAATTATTCAGACGCCTCGTAACGCGCTCTTCGCCAGCGCAGATACGACTCGACGAACGGCATGACATCGCCATCGAGCACGCCCTGGATATTCCCTACTTCGTGATCGGTGCGTAAGTCCTTGACCATCTGAGAGGGCTGCATCACGTAGCTGCGGATCTGACGTCCCCACGCGGCCTCACCCTGGTCTCCACGGATCTCTTCGAGATGAGCCAGCCGTTCGAGTCGCTGCCTCTCCGCGAGCTTGGACTGGAGCATCGCCATGGCACGCGCCTTGTTCTGGAGCTGGGACCGCTCGTTTTGGCACTGCACCACGATGCCGGTCGGGATGTGTGTGATTCGCACGGCCGAGTCGGTGGTGTTGACATGTTGTCCACCGGCGCCCTGAGACCGGTACGTGTCGACACGCAAGTCTTCATCACTTATCTCCACGTCTGCCTCGTCGCCGAGGTCCGGCACCACGTCAACCCCCGCAAACGATGTTTGGCGACGTGCATTCGCGTCGAACGGGCTGATCCTTACGAGCCGGTGAACCCCGCGCTCAGACTCCAGCGTCCCGTAAGCACGATCGCCCTTCACTGACAGAGTCGCAGACTTGATCCCCGCCTCTTCCCCTTCGGTCACCTCTTCCACCGTGACCTGGAATCCGGACCCTGAGAGAAACCTCTGATACATCCTGGCAAGGATCTCAGCCCAGTCCTGAGCATCGACTCCGCCGGCGCCGGCATGGACGCTGAGGATTGCGTCTGCGTCGTCGTACTCGTCGAAGAAGAGCGACTCGAGCTCGAGCCCGTCGAGATCCCCCGACACCTCGGCAAGCTGGTCGAGGGCCTCGTTCCGTGAGTCCTCGTCTCCCACCTCGTTGGCCAGCTCGAGCAAAACCTCGGCGTCATCGATCGCCGAGCCGAGACGATCGACTTTCTCGAACAGTGACTCGTAGCGTGCCAGGCGCTGCGACACATGGCGGGCGCGATCCGGATCATCCCAGAGGTCTGGCGATCCTGCCTGCTCCCGCAGCTCGTCGAGCTCAGCGGCCTTCGTGTCGAGATCGAGAAAGCCGCGGGCATCCTGGAGCCTTTTGCGCAGCTCCGAGACGAACGCCTTGGGATCTGTGATTTCGACGGTCATAGCGACACGGGAGACGAGTCAGACCTTCTCTTTGAGGAGATGGCACTTCTTGTACTTCTTGCCTGATCCGCAGGGGCAGGGGTCATTTCGCCCGATCTTGTCAGAGACTGCCTGCTTCTGCTGCTTGCCACCCGTCGGGTTTGCTTCGACTCTTTGTGGCTGCGTCTTCGGCTGCGCCAGCTCGACGTGGAACAGATACTTGATGGCGTCTCTCTTGATAGAGGCCACGAGCTCGGTGAACATGTCGTAGGCCTCGCGCTGATACTCGGTCAGCGGATCGCGTTGGCCCATGGCGCGCAGTCCGATTCCGGCGCGCAAGTAGTCCATCTCGGAGAGATGATCCCGCCATTTGTTGTCGATGACCGACAACATGACCGACTTCTCCACTTTCTGCATCGTCTCCGGACCGAGATCCTCACGTCTCGACTCGAAGAACTTCTGGGCTTCGTCGGCTACCGCTTCGCTCAACTCGTCGAGCGACATCGCCATGGCGTCTTCGCGCGTGATCTCCGTGGGATAGAACTGCTGGATCTCCCGCTCGAGAGAGTCCCAATCCCAGTCCGACTTCGAGATCCCGTGACCAAACTCGAGCTCGACCGTCTCCTCCATCACCTCGTCGATCCAATCGCCGACGAGATCCTCACCCGCGGTGCCCTCGAGAATCGCTTCGCGCCACTCGTAGATCACCTCACGCTGGCGATTCATCACCTCGTCGTATTTCAGGACGTTCTTCCTGATCTCGAAGTTCTGCGACTCGACTTGTCGTTGCGCTCTCTCGATCGACTTGGACACCATCTTGGCCTCTAGAGGCTGGTCCTCGGGAAGTCGAAGGCGATCCATGATCGAAGTCACCCACTCCCCCTGGAATCGGCGCATGAGGTCGTCTTCGAGAGAGAGGTAGAAACGCGACTCGCCCGGGTCTCCCTGCCGACCGGACCGGCCTCGCAGCTGGTTGTCGATACGCCTCGACTCGTGGCGCTCGGTGCCGACCACGTAGAGACCACCGGCCTCGATCACCTCCGCTTTGGCGGGTGCAATCTGCTCGGCGTACTCCTTGGTGAGCTTCGCCTCCATCTCCTCGTAGGAGGGGTCGTCTGTTGGGACACCCTGCCGTTTCAGCTCGGTCCTGGCCATGCCTTCGGGGTTCCCACCGAGCATGATGTCGACGCCACGACCGGCCATGTTCGTGGCAACGGTGACGGCGCCGGGACGGCCGGCCTGTGCGATGATCTCGGCCTCACGCGCATGCTGCTTGGCGTTGAGGACCTCATGTTTGATCCCAGCCTTGTCGAGGGCCCGGGACAGCTTCTCGGAGCGCTCGATCGACACCGTCCCCAGGAGAACCGGCTGTTTGTTGTCGTTGCGAACCTTGATGTCGTCGACCAACGCCGAGAACTTCCCGTTTTCGGTCTTGTAGACGAGATCTGCCTGATCCATGCGAGCGATCGGCTTGTTCGTCGGGATCGAGATGACTTCGAGGTTGTAGATCTGAGCAAGCTCGGCTGCCTCGGTCTCGGCAGTTCCGGTCATACCGGCGAGCTTGTCGTAGAGACGGAAGTAGTTCTGGAGAGTGATTGTGGCGAGGGTCTGGTTCTCCTCCTTGATGGCCACGCCTTCCTTCGCCTCGATCGCCTGGTGGAGACCCTCGGAGTAACGACGGCCCTCGAGGACACGCCCGGTGAATTCGTCGACGATCTTGACCTCACCGTGGTCGATCAGGTACTCAGAATCTCGCTGATAAAGCTCTTTGGCCTTCAAGGCGGCCTCGAGGTGATGAACGAAGTCGACGGCCGCGTGGTCGAACAGGTTTTCGACCCCGAGTATCTGCTCCACTCGCGAAACGCCGTCTTCGGTAGTCAACACCTGCCGCTTTCGCTCGTCGACCTCGTAGTGGGCATCCTTCTGGAGCCTGTTGGCGATGCGGGCGAAGTCGCGATACCACTTGGCGCTGTCTGAAACCTTGCCGGAGATGATCAGCGGTGTCCTGGCCTCGTCGATCAGGATCGAGTCGACCTCGTCGACGATGGCGTATGGATGGCCGCGTTGCACGCGACGCTCCGCGGACATGGCCATGTTGTCCCGCAGGTAGTCGAAGCCAAATTCGTTGTTGGTCCCGTAGGTGATGTCGGCGGCGTAAGCCGGATGGCGAGTGGCCGGATCCATCCCGTTCTGGATGAGACCTACGGTGAGACCGAGGAACCTGTAGATCTCGCCCATCCACTCCGCGTCACGGGCTGCCAGGTAGTCGTTGACCGTGACCATGTGCACGCCATTGCCGGCCAGGGCATTGAGGTAGGCAGGCATGGTCGAGACGAGGGTCTTACCCTCACCGGTCTTCATCTCGGCCACCATCCCTCGATGCAGCGAGGCGGCGCCGACCACCTGAACGTCGTAGTGACGCTGCCCAAGCACGCGCTTCGCAGCTTCGCGAACGGTCGCGAAAGCCTCTACTTGTATGTCGTCGAGAGACTCACCGTCGGCGAGACGCTTCCTGAACTCGGTCGTCTTCGCTTTCAGCTGCTCGTCAGAGAGAGGTTCGAGCTCCGGTTCCAGATCGTTGACGGCTGCGGTGATCTCCTCGAACTCTTTGAGTGTCTTACCTTCGCCGAAACGAAGGACTTTGGAGAAGAGTGCCATTGAGACTCCATGGTACTGGCATACCTAATTACACCCATACCGGACGTGATTTCCAGACCACTGTCGCGGCCAGGTCAGCGGTTCTTGAGCAGCCCCTCCCGCTGGGCCCATCCAACCGCCTCGAACCTCGACTTCATTCCGAGTTTGTCGAGAATGTTGCGCACGTGGTTCCGGACTGTGTTCTCGGAGATGTAGAGCTTGTCGGCGATCTCCTTCGAAGTGTTCCCGTCAGAGACCAGAGAGAGAACTTCCAACTCGCGACCCGTCAGCTCGGGCCGGCGCGCCATCGCTGCACCGTGGTGACGCAGTAGGTCACGCGTCGCCGAGAAGAGCTTTCCACTCATGGCAGGGCTCACAGCGGCGCCCCCGTTCAACACATCCCTCATGGCGTCAACGAGCCGTGGGAGGGGGGTGTCTTTGGTCATGTAGCCGGCGGCTCCCACCCGTACTGCCTCGAGAAGATCATCGGCAGATTCGCTCGACGTGAGAAGCACCACTTTCGAGGTTGGACTTGCCTTGACTATCGAACCGACGACCTCGAGACCCGACATCCCCGGCATGAGAACATCGAGCATCACGAGGTCGGGTTGATGCTCACGTGCAAGGTCTATCCCCTGCATGGCACCACCGGCCGCTCCAACTACCTCGAAGCCCTCGCCCTCGAAGGCGACACGCAGAGCCTCCCTGAACAGCTCAGCGTCATCGACTATCAGGACCGTATTCATCCACCATCTCCAGAAAGGTCGCTTCTCGAGTGCTCATTGTGACCACCCGCACCACGCATAAACAGACTAGACACCTGTCTGGCCGACGTCACTGTCACGACCATCGCCGTTCTACCTGGTAGCAGGGCTTGCATCGCCGCAATGACGGTTGCACCCGTTGTCAGTACATCATCGACAATGACATAGGAACCCTGAAGCCCTGATCGTGCGTGGAAACGCCCCGGCCCAGGACGCCGCTCCGCCCCGGCCCGCCTCGAGGCGTGTATCGGACGCTTGATCAGCCGGGCCACCCGGCCCGATGTGGCCGCAGCTAGCGACCGAGCGGTCTCTTCTGCCGGATCTATCCCATAGCGCAGATACCGCGACCACACCCGGGGAACCGATACGAAAGTGAGCCCCGGCTCCAACCGGGCTGCAACCAGGGGAATTGCCAGGTCGAGAATCGTCCGCAGCCCCCGATACTTCATGCCGTGCATCAAGCTCGCGGCAACACCGGTGTGGTCGAAGGCTGCAATGGCGCGGACTCTGCCGCCGAGTAACCGATCGGGTGCAGGCCTGAGGTCGGCGAAACACGCCTTGCAGAGCGGCCGCGCCGAGGCCCGGAAACATCCCTGGCAGATCACGTCCTCGAACGTACGGGGTAATAGGAGCAGAAGGAACCGACCTACTGGTCGACCCACATGGATTGATGTTGGCTCGCTACGGAGAGAAGATCAGGTGCCCTCTTGCCAGCCGCTCAGATAGTCACGCTGAGACTGTGTGAGCGTCTCGAGGCCACCACCCAGGCTCTGAAGTTTGATGGAGGCGACCTCATCGTCGATCTCGGGCGGGAGCGTGTGGATGGCGATCTCCAACTTCCCCTCGTTCTTCTTGAGATGCTCGGCAGCCAGAGCCTGATTGGAGAACGACATGTCCATCACATCGGCAGGGTGGCCTTCCGCCGCACCCAGATTGACGAGTCGTCCCTCGGCCGCGAGGAGGATGCGACGCCCGTCGGACATCTCGAACTCCTCCAGGTTGTCGCGGACCTGACGTCTCTCCACTGCCGCAGAGCGAAGACTCGGCAAGTCGATCTCGACGTCGAAGTGGCCGGCATTGGCGAGCAGCACCCCGTCCTTCATCACGTCGAAGTGCTCTTGGCGGAGCACATGCTTGTTTCCGGTCACGGTGACGAACACATCGCCAGCCCGAGCGGCGTCGGCAGCGGTCAGCACCCGGTATCCGTCCATGGCCGCGGAGAGGGCACGCACCGGGTCGACTTCCACCACGATTACGTGTGCCCCCAAACCGTCGGCACGGTCGGCGACACCGCGCCCACAGTCGCCATAGCCGATGACGACAACGTTCTGACCGGCTATCAAGATGTTCGACGCTCGGAGCAGACCGTCCATCACCGATTGGCCCGTGCCGTAACGATTGTCGAAGAGGTGCTTGGTCGCAGAATCGTTCACGGCCACGACGGGAACGCGGAGGGTGCCGTCAGCGGCCATCGCCCGGAGGCGAATCACCCCGGTTGTCGTCTCCTCCGTGGAGCCGATCACTTCGAGGTCACGCCGTTCCGTGTGAAGGAGAGTCGCCAGGTCGGCACCGTCGTCCATTGTTATGGCGGGAGCATGATCCAGAGCTGCGTTGATGTGCTTGTAGTAGCCGTCGTTGTCGATCCCGCGGATCGCAAATACCGATATCCCCTCGGCCACCAGCGCTGCAGCCACGTCGTCCTGGGTCGAGAGGGGGTTGGAGGCGCAGAGAATCGGCTCCGCTCCCCCGTCACGCAAGGCAAGCATCAAATTCGCCGTCTCCGCCGTCACATGCAGGCATGCTGCGACGACGGTGCCGTCCAGCGGCTTCTCCTTCTCGAACCGTTCTCGAATGGTTGCCAGCACCTGCATTCGTCGTCCGGCCCAGGCGATCCGGCGCGCACCGGCCTCGGCGAGCGCGGGTTCGGCAATGTCGTAGTTCATCTGTCTTCCTCGACTAGTAGTTCTTTCAATTCTTCGATGGTCCCAACCGGCACGGGGTCCACTCCGGCGTTCATCGCCAGCATCCAGGACACGAGATCTCCGAGGACGGTGAGCCCGATAAGTCTGGCCACCGCAGAGCTTCCGGTCGAATCGACGATGTCAACCCAGGGCACTGCCTCCTCGGTCAAACGTCTGGTGTGGCGATAGCGATCGAACACGCGCTCATGGTCACCTTCGTCAACCAGGCCAACGATGCCTACATTCTCGCTCGTCACACCTGAGAGAGTCTCCCAACCCACGATCTCGTTGTGATCGAGCTCGGGGAGGACCGACCACCACGCCGGCACCTTCGCATTCTCGTTGATCTGAGTCTTCCAGCGCTGAGCCGCTGCTCCCGAGAGGGCACCGCCGCCGTATACGACAACGACTCTCCCGGCTAGTTGCTCGGCGATGCGCTCTGCTCGGGCCCATCCCTCAGATCCCTCAGCGGTGACTTCATCTGCCAGGTTGGCGGCCTCATGAAGGTCTCTTCGGAAGTCACTGATGCCGGAAGCCTCTCCGATGAGCCGGAGCACCGACCCGAATAGGTATCCGAGAGCCGCCCGCGGCTGGAGGCCGCCCGGCACCTCGATCGTCGGCCATCCGTTGTCGTGGCTCCTCGATCGCAATGCCCCGCCGGTCGTGACCGAGACGACGTCGAGGCCGCCGGAGTGTGCGTGGT
>QQVI01000335.1 GCA_003388545.1 Actinomycetota bacterium | reverse complement strand
TGCCACCTAGAGCCCTGCGATCGATGCGACCACCGCTCACGACCTCCGGCCACAAATCCGAGACGCCGCGAGCGACGCTCGGCTCGCTGGCAAGAACCTCATGTCCGACCGAATCTGCGTCGATGGTATTGATGCCATGAGTTTCGAGAAATCGTCGCACGACGCTCTTGCCCGAGCCGATTCCCCCACTAAGAAGAAAGTTGCGGTACCCGGTAGTCACAGGGTGCCACGGTAGCCTTTCCCCATGCCCGATCTCTCCCCTTGGCAGGTACGGGTCCACCGAACCATCCTCGTGGGTTTGCTGGTGGCCCTGGTCGTCGGAATCGTCGCCGACCTCGGTACCAACGGCGCCAACGCCCTGTCTCTGATCGCGGTGGCAATTGGCACGGCGTACCTCGTCGGCACAGCTGCGATCCCCCTGAGCTGGTTCCAGGTCAGATTCGGCGTCGAGGCAGTGAATCTGGCCGGGGCGATTCTGGTTGCTGTAGCGCTCACCCTGACCGGTGCCGCCAACAGCCCCTATCTCCTCCTCTCCGTGGGCCCGGCATCGTTGGCAACGATTCACGGTGGTTTCCGATCGGGATTCACCACCGGTCTTCTCTCGGCTGGGCTCTTGACACTCATAAGCCTCCCCACCGACACATCGCTTTCGAGGATCGCGACCGGGGCCGGTCTCTACCTCGTGTTCGTCGTCCTCGTGGGCGCCCTGCGCCGCCTCCTGGAGGACATGTCCCGCCAGGCATCGGAGCTCGAGAGTGCCACCCAAAACACCCGCCAGGAACTGGCCGCCCTCGAAGAGACCCACGCCCTGCTGCTCCGGCTCTCCGAAGACATCTCGTCCGGCAAGCTGAATGCGGTGGAGGTAGGTGCCACAACAATCGACGGGCTTCTCGGTCGGTTCCCGGGAGGCGCGGCAAAGCTCCTGGTCGACAATGGTGAAGGGCCAGTGGTCCTGGCAGCAAGGGGAATCCCCGAGATCGACGGCTATACGCGTGTCTTTCCCCTCGCCACAGCTGACGCCGACGTGGGCACCCTCGAGCTGACCACACCGGAGATCCTCACGCGAGAAGACGAGCGCGTGATCGAGACGGTGATACGCCCTGTCGCCATTGCGTTCGCCAACCTCCGCCTTCTCGAGGAGATCGTGGGATCTGCCGTCGCAGAGGAGCGTCTCCGCCTCGCCCGGGAGATGCATGACGAAATCGGGCCTTCACTCGCCTCTCTCGGCCTTTCATTGGACCTCGCCGCGATGCAGCAGTCTGCCGATCCCGACCTCGCCTCCGATCTCCAGGTGCTTCGATCGAATGTCACCAAGCTGGTTGACGATGTTCGGGAGACGGTCGCCGACCTGAGAAGCGCTCCCGGCCCGACACTCACGGCGAGAGTCCTCCAAGCCACGACCCTTCTCGATGGCGATCCGGAGATCGTCGTCGACCTCGATGAGCGCAGACCACCCCGGCCGGCGCTCATAGGGGATCTGACATCGATAGTCACCGAAGCGATGAGAAACGCCCACAGACACTCAAAAGCGTCGAAAATCATTGTCTCCGGACGGGTCGACCGGGCATTCGGGTCCTGTTCCATCATCGACGATGGTGTTGGATTTGACCCCAGTTATGAGCCTCGCGGGCATTTCGGGCTTACAGGTATGCGCGAACGTGCCGAAAAGATAGGAGCAACAATCGAATTCGAGTCGGTGTCCGGCTCGGGCACAACCGTCAAAGTCGAATGGGGAAACAGATGATACGTGTGATGATCGCAGACGACCATCAACTCTTCGCCGAGGGTCTTTCGCGCGCACTGGACGGCATCCCGGATACCAGGGTCGTCGGAGTCGTCGAGTCAGGAAAAGCCCTGGCAGAAGCCCTAGAGAACCAGCCGGCGGAAGTCTGCATCGTCGACATCGAGATGCCGGGAGGGGACGGTATCGAGGCCATATCGAGCCTCGACGCGAGATTCCGCTCCATCGTGGTCTCCATGCACGCCTCGGACGACCAAAAGGAGCGCGCTGTCAAGGCAGGGGCCAGGGGCTTCTTCTCGAAAGGCGTGCCTTTGGTAACACTCGCTGCTGCCATACGAGCTGTTGCAGACGGGGAGAATCTCATTGAATACGACGATGAGAAGAGGGACGAGACACTCGAGCGATACATGTCGGCGAAACTCGATCCAGGGGCTGAAGCCCTCACTCCGCGTGAGGTCGAGCTTCTGCAGTTGCTGGCCAACGGTGTCTCGGCCACCGATGAGTTGGCCGATCGCCTCTACATCTCCCAGAAGACGGTGAAGAACCACCTCGCCTCGATTTTCCAGAAACTAGCTGTAGCTGACAGGACCCAGGCCGCCATCGAGGCGATCCGTCTCGGCTTCTCCAATCCGAAATGACGATCGGGCTGTGTCTAGCGCGAATGAATCTGATTGGGCCTTGCGACCCATCGGCAACACGGAGAGTGTCCGTATCCTGCACAGGGTAAGGAGTTTCTCATGAACAAGATCTGGCTGTGGCTGACAACCGACGACAAGGGCGCTTCCCTTATCGAATACGCTCTTCTCGTGATACTCATTGCGATCGTCGCATTGTCTGCCGTCGCATTTATGGGGGAAGAGACTTCGACCCTGTACAGCGAGATAAATTCCGGGCTCGATCAGTAGCCTTCCCAACCGGAGTTACCGCCCAGGAGGGCCCTCAGGGCCCTCCTCTCGCGTCGGGGTGAAAGAGGGTCGTCAGACCTACGAATCGGCGTTAAGGAGCAACGGGAGTCGGCCGATAATTCTCATGAGTGATGGGACTTAAGACCCATTGCTCAGAAGAGCACCGGAGTTAGATTTTCGGTGTAAGTCCAAGATAGTTTACCCAAGGAGGGGTACATGCTTGCTATGTGGACCAAAGTAACAAGCTGGATGCAGTCGGAGAAGGGTGCCTCGATGGTCGAGTATGCACTCCTCGTGGTCCTGATTGCCATCATCGCTCTCGTCGCCGTCGCATTCGCCGGTGACCAGGTCTCAGAGACCTTCAGCGAGATCGGTTCTGGTCTCGACCAGTAGTCCAGTAATCAACTAGCGAAGAAGGGGACCCCTCGGGGCCCCCTTTTTCTTTGCCCTTATCACCCCCGCCCGATGGCGAGGTTGGGCTCTTCTCAGCCGGACCGGAGCAGGACGAAGCCGTCTTCCTCTGCCACGCTTGCCCAGCCGGCCTCGGTGAGCCAATCGATCATCGGCTCCCCTTCCCGCAGTAGCGCCTGGTCGATGTCGAAGCGCTGGAACTCCGCCTCCCAAGGCTCCCGCCCATTGCGAATCTCCACGAATTGCTCGATCCGCTCCTGAAACAGCTCTGCCCTGTCGTCTATGTACACCTGGAGAGCGGGGCCGCGCGCCCAGATCAAATAGCCACCGACGACGTCGTCGTGGAACACGGGCGCCTCATCGAGCTCGGCGGCAAGGGAGGTCGGGAATCTGTCATCGTCGAACCCGGATCCCTCGGCCAGGAAGAAGGGTATGACCAGGACCGCGAGGGCAAATATCAATGCCGGCCCCTGTCCAAATCTTCGCGGTAGCGATCGACCCCAGCCTGTCATGGCCGCGCCAACGGGGATGAGCAAGGCGATCCACGCCGGCGGCACCGAGCGCAATGCGGTCAGTGCCAGCGCAAAGAAGGGCACTATGACCAGAAGGTCCAGGGGCACTAGCCGCTGTCTCATCGCTCCGTAGATGATGATCACCACTCCGATGAACACGGGAAGGAACACTGGCGACAAGAGCTCGGGTGTCCTCCACTCGGTGAGCAAGCCCAAATAGGGCCGGGCAGCAGCGAAATCCAGCAGCATTTGAATCACGCCGAGCCCGTGCGCCGTCAGCAGTGTTGCAACCCCGGCTGCGATCGCGGTGGGCATGGCACGCCATTCCCTCTTCGAGAGAAGCCGGAGGCCGATATAAGCGAGGCCGATGAAGAACGACCCATGAACCGACGCCCAGACCCAGAAGACGAAGGGAATCGACCATCTCGAACGGGGACGTTCCCAGGCGAGAATCGCCAGAACAAACAGTAGATAGGAGAACACGACCGGTCGAGGGACTAGAAAGCTGATGAGCGACACGGTCGACAGAATCAGAACCACAGAAGTGGCCAGCACGCTCCCTGAGGCCTTGTAGGCGATCAGACCGATGCCAAGGAAGGTCAAGCCCGTGATTGCCAGCAGCAGCCAGGGGACAAAGCCCAGACCGCCCGATATGTCCTCCAGCCAGCCATAGAGGAGCTCTGCGAGCCAGCTTTGGGTCAGCCATGCCTCGCCACCAGCAGTGAACGAGAACGGGTCCGCAGTGAGGACCCTCACGCCCTCTATCTGCAGCGTCCCCGCCCGGACATGCCACAAGAAGGAATTGTCCGTGATCGATGACCAGGCATCGATGACCAGGGCGACCCACGGAACGAGCAGGATGAGATGAGCCAGGGTGAAGCGGCGAGGCCCTTCCGCCTCCACCTCAGACATCAGGTGCTGGCGAAAGCTTCGGTTATCTGAATCGCGGCGGGGCCGAGAAGCACGATGAAGAGAGCCGGGAAGATGCAGAACACGAGGGGGAAGACCATCTTCACAGGGGCGGCGAACGCCTTCTCCTGCGCCCTCTGACGCCTCTTGACGCGCATCTCATCGGCCTGGACGCGGAGGACGTTGGCGATTGTGACACCGAAGGCTTCGGCCTGGATCATGGCGAGAAGGAAGGAGCGCAGCTCGTCGAGGTCGGTTCGCTCCATGAGGTGCCGCATGGCGTCACGGCGGCTGACTCCGACGCGGGTCTCCTGCAGCATCCTGAAGAACTCTTCCGACAGTGGGCCAGGAACGGTGGCCACGACACGGGAGAGGGCCGAGTCGAAACCGAGACCGGCTTCAACCGAGATCACCAGGAGGTCGAGCACGTCAGGCAACGCCTTCTGCATCTCCACACGACGCTCTTCGACCTTGCGGGCCAGCCATGCGTCTGGTCCGAAGAAGCCAAGGAATATCGGCAGGACGAAGAGAACGGTCCTTTGTAGGCCGTCTGCGCCGAAGTCGTTGATGACAAAGCCGGCAACCACACCAAAGGCGGTTCCGAGCAGCTTGATGACGACAAGCGACGGTGCGTCGAGGTTTCCGGGGCTTCCCGCCAGAACCAGCTGGTGCTGCTTCTTCTCGAGGTAGCCGACAGGCGTGAACCGCTTCAGGAAGTTCGATATCCGGATGACGACCGGTCCGACTGTCCGCTGCGCCAGCGGCTTCGCCAGCTCCTCGTCACGCAGACTTGGCGCGTTGGCCCGGCCGTAGAGGGCAAGACGATCGGTCATGTCCTCTCGGGCGCGTGTCACGCCCAGCCCGATCCACACCACCGCAAAGGTGACGAGAACGAACACCGATACAACAACGAGGGTCAACGGATCAAAAGTCATACGTCGATATCCACAATCTTCTTGAGCCAGTAGATCCCACCGGCGATGAGCATTATCCCGACACCCAGAGCAATCAACCCGATCGTCTCATCGAGGAGAGGCTGCAGATAGTCGCGGTTGGTCGTCCAAAGGAAGCCAAACATCGCGAATGGGAGGAGCCCGAGGACGACAGCAGAGATTCGACCTTCTGCGGTAAGTGCCTTGATCTCGCCGCGCAGACGGTTGCGCTGAAGCATCGTGTTGGCGACTGTGGAGAGGACTTCGGCGAGGTTACCGCCGACCTCCCTCTGGATCTCGATGGCCATTACAGCCCACTCGAAGTCGGTCGACTGCGTTCTCTCGGCGATGCCGGACAACGACTCGCTGACGGACCGACCCAGTCGAGCTTCGGCCAGAGCCCTTCCGAACTCACGTGCCGTCGGGTCTTGTGCCTCCGAAGCCACAGCCTCGACAGCTTGCAGCAGCGAGTATCCGGCGCGGAGAGAGGTTGCCATGAGAGTGAGGGTGTCGGGCAGCTGCTTCTCGAATCGGCGCTTCTCCCTGTTACCTGCGTAGTTGATCAGCGCCACGAGCATCAACAGGAGGACTCCGAATGCGACGATCCCGAAGACCGCACCGTTGAAGATCGCCATGATGATGGCGCCTACCGCGGCTGCCCCGACCAAGGCGATGACAGCCTCACCGGGAGACATCGGTATGTTGGCCTGCTCCAGCGCCGAGTTGACACCAGAGAGCAACCCGCGTTTCTTGACCTCTTCCTCAGCTGCCTGGCCGAGCTTGTTGATCAGAGGGATCCGCTCGATCCATGGCCGCTTCTCCTCTCGAGGGCCCGTCCTGCGGCCGTAAGCCTCCAGCCGTTTGGCGAATCTGTTGCCACCTTCCTCCTCCTCCCGGCCGAAGAGGATCACGAGGAACAGGAACAGCGTCAGTCCGAGACCTATCGATCCGAGCAGGATCAGGGTTGTCGAACCGAGAAGAAGTGTGCTCTCGACCACCATCGTCGACGGCGGTGCGAATGTCACTGTCGTCGTTGCCTGAGGCGAGACCGTGGTGGTCGTGGCAAATCCGGACACCGCGAACACGAGCTCGGAGGAGAGGCCGGTCTCGCCATATGCGGCGGCAAACGTCACCTCACCTGGGCTCGAAATGGGCGAGATGAAACGAGCGACGAGTGTGTTCGAGATCTCCTGACCGATCTGGCTGTAAAGGCCGGTCAGCTGGGTTGGATCGGGTGTCGAGAGGAAGAGCCCTCCACCGGCATCCGCCACCTGCTGCACCGGGCCAGGGTTGAAATCGGGAGACTCGAGAGCCACTCCGAAGAACTTGATGTCGCTCCCGGAAACCGAAGTAAGGGCCTCTTCGATCGTCGCGACCGAGACCGTGTCGTCGCCATCGGTGAGGACGATGGCGTTCTTCAGGTAGTTGCCACTGTCGGATTGCTCGAACAGCTCGACAGCCTTGACCACACCATCGTTGAACGCAGTTTCACCGTCCGCGTTGATGGCAGTGATCCGGTCGGTCAGCTCATTCTCATTCGATGTGAAACCGGATGAGACGACGACCGTATCGGCAAATGTGATGATGGCTATCTGGTCCTCGGGCCGCTTCTGGTCCACGAACGCCTGGGCCGCCGCCTTGGCAGCGTCGATCGGAGCCCCCTGCATCGAGCCGGACGAATCGATAACGAGTGCGGTCCGCACCGGGACGGTCGACTCGCCGAGGCTGCGAACCTCCAGGTTCGACACAGGCTCCCCGTTTGCGGTGATGGTCAGAAGCTCCGGGTCCGGGCTCTCCGTGAAGTTGTTGAAGTTGACGATCATCGTCGTCTGGCCGCCCTCGGCATATCGGGAGCCGTTGATGTCCACGATCTCGATCGAGGACCCTTCGGCTTGTGCCAGGGCCGTGCCCGCCCCTAGGAACAGGGCGAGGAGGACTACAAGTAGCCGCTTCAAGTTCACCTCCGAGCGAAGGGCTCGGGATCGAAGAGGTCCGCCGGCAGTCTGATCCCCTGGTTCTCAAGCTCATCTGAGAAGGTGGGACGGATGCCTGTGGCCTTGAGCCGACCTTTGTAACGACCCTCGTCGTCGACGCCCATGCCGAAGTCGAAGAGGAAGAGGTCCTGGAGTGTGATCACGTCACCTTCCATTCCCTCGACTTCCGTCACATGTGTGACACGACGTGTTCCGTCGCGGAGACGGGAGACATGGATGATGAGGTCGACGGCCGACGAAACTTGCTCACGAATCGCCCGCACCGGAAGGTCGAAGCCCGCCATGAGCACCATGGTCTCGATACGGGACAGAGTGTCGCGCGGAGAGTTCGAGTGGACGGTGGTCAGCGAGCCGTCATGACCGGTGTTCATGGCCTGGAGCATGTCGAGAGCCTCAGCTCCACGAACCTCTCCGACGACAATCCGGTCGGGACGCATACGCAGGGTGTTACGCACCAGGTCACGGATGGCAACCTGACCCTTGCCCTCGATGTTCGCCGGGCGAGACTCCAGTGTCAGAACGTGCTCCTGGTGGAGCTGCAGCTCGGCTGCGTCCTCGACGGTGACGATTCGCTCGTCACCCGGAATGTAGGAAGACATCACATTGAGAGTCGTCGTCTTACCTGAACCGGTACCACCTGAGATGATCACGTTGAGACGGCCCCGGACGCAGGCACGAGCGAAGTCGGCCACGCGCTGGGTGATTGTCCCGAAGCTGATCAGGTCGGCTTCCTGATAGGGGTCGATCGAGAACTTACGAATCGTGAGGAAGGGCCCACCGATGGCAAGCGGAGCGATCACCGCGTTGACACGGGAACCGTCGGGGAGACGTGCGTCGACCATGGGCGTCGCTTCATCTACGCGACGACCGATCTGACCGACGATCTTGTCGATGATTCGGCGCAGGTGCGTCTCGTCAACGAACTTGGCCTCCGACTTGAGGATCTTTCCGTTCTTCTCGTAGTAGACGTCGTAAGGGCCGTTGGCCATGACTTCCGTGATGTCCGGGTCATTGAGAAGAGGGTCTATCGGACCGTATCCGAGAACGTCGGACGCGATCTCGTTGAGCAGAGCCCGGCGGTCGGCGCTCGTTAGCGGCAGCCCCTGTTCCTGGTCGACTGCCCACTCGAGCATCTCGAGCACGCGCAGACGCAGCTCGGCGTCGGACATTCCCCTGTCGTAGAGGGTCGGGCCCAGTTCTTCGACGACTTTGAAGTGGAGGCGTCCCCTCAGGTCCCCCAACGCGTCGCTTCGATTGGTCGAGATCTCGGCAGATTCGCTCTGTCGAGCCGCTGCGACTCTTTCTGATAGTGATGGCACGTTGCCCTCCTAACCCCTACTTGCGTCCAAAGAGGCCAGATTTGCCTGAGGCCTCGGGAATACTCTCTGCTACCAATTCGGCAACGTCCTGGAGACCTTTAGCGACCTTCGACTTCGGCTCGGACTCCACGACGGGCCGACCCTCGTTGACAGACGCCGCGACCGACGCGTCAGACGGCACCGCTGCATCGATGCCGATCTTGAGCGCAGCCTCGATCTCTTTGTTATCCAGCTTCGACTTGGAGTTCGAGCGGTTCATGACCAGGTTGACTGCGGCCGTGCTGAACTTCAGGAGGCGAAGCGTGTCGAGTGCCAGCTTTGCGTTCTTGACACTCGGAAGGTCCATGTCGACCACCATCAACACCTGATCCGACTTCTCAACCAGCGAGAGGATGAGCTCGTCGAGCATCGAGGCCGTGTCCACGATCACGTAGTCGTAATTCTCTTGGAGGATCTCGATCATGTGCATCAGGCCGGCTGTTGTGATGTCATCGGCGAACGCCGGCTCGAGGGGAGCGGCGAGAACCTTCAGGCCACTCGGATGCTCCGTGAGGAGGCTGTCGAGAAGCTCGGCGTCTAGCTGGTGCAACTCGTGCGCGGCGTTCACCATGGTGAACTTGGGCTCGAGCTGAAGGACCAGGCAGACGTCGCCGAATTGCAGGTCGGCGTCGACGAGCACGACCTTCTTGTCCTCGATTCGATTCAGGAGCAGCGAGACATTCGTCGCCACCACCGTCGTGCCACTTCCTCCCTTTGCCGACCAGACCGTGATGACACGGCCCTTCTCGCTCGGCTCCGAGATGGCAGGTGTGCTGGTAGTTGCTCCCTTGGCGCGCTTGAGCACGTCATGCGCGAACCGTTCGATGGCCTCCTCGATCTTCGGCTCGTCGAGCGGGGTCTCGATCACGTCAGAGACCCCGGCTCGCATAGCCTGACGCAGCAGATCTGAAGTCACCTCGTCTGCGACCAACATCACCACAAGCGAGGGATCCTCGTTGTGAAGGGTGCGAACTTCCTCCAGGGCGGTCCCATCGGAATAGGACGGACCGAGCAGGACCATCCGGACATCGCCGGACATCACAGCCTGGCTGGCGGAATCGACCGAGCGTGCCGTCGGCAACCGACCATCGAACAACTCCTTGGCCTTGGCAAGGAAGTCATCGTCCTGGTCGACAACCAGCAGGTTGTTCTCAGCCATTGACATTGGTCAGACCTCTCTCAGTTCTGGAATATGTCGTCGAGCAGGTTGCCCCCGAACAGGGTATCAATGATGACACCGGATGTCTCTACTTCGACGAAGTCTTCGGGGACGAGTGTCATCCACATCGACCCATTCTCAAAGGCGAAGGCGAGGCGTTCGGCTTCCTCGGGTGTCACCTCGAGAGTGAACACGGTCTCGTTGCCGGTCTCCTCTTCGGTCGGCTCGCCCTCGATACCGGGATCGGTGGTCGGGTCGGGCTCCACATCGATAACGGTCGGTGCGTCTTCGTCCAACCGGACATTGCGTCCGACGGCGAGGACAGGCAGTCCTTGCAGGACGTACCTCGTGTACGTGACCGTGATGGTCTCAGCCTCACCTGTCGCACCTTCGCCACCTGTTTCCTGGTCAGGGAGCGTCGGGAAGTCCGCGGGGATGACATCGGCGGCGATGTCAAGGGTCACGATCAAGTTGACCCTGTCACCGGCTTCAACGAAACCGTTCACACCGCCTATGTTGTCCATGCCGATCGTGATTGCCTGCTTGCCGGATGGAATCAACTCGGCGAGCGGTGTCACGTCGATGGTCACCTCGGTCCACTGGCTCCGGGTCAGGATCGCGTTGGCCGAGATGGGCCCGGCGGCGACTCGACCGGTCAGAACCGAATTCAACTCCTCTTGTGTCGTGATGGCGTCGTCCGGAAGATCGACCTGCTCTTCGGTCGACTCGACGATCAGCTCCTGGCCGGAGAGAAGGATGCCTCCCTCAGCTCCCTCAGCGATCGGTTCGGCGGCGCGATAAACGGTCACTTGGACCTGCTCCGCTTCGGCTTCGCTGCGAACGCCGTCTAGAAAGTTCCACACGGCCCAGGCGGCCAAACCGGCCAAGATCAAGGCCACGAGAAGAACTATTGCTCTCCTACCCATTGAGTCCCCTTCGGTTGTACCCTCGGAATCCAATCGCACCCATGGCGATCATTCGAAGGCATGCTACCGGCAGGGCTGACCCCGCCTGGCGATTGGTTTGAATTTCCACAGGGATTGTTTCGGATGCCTCCCAGGCTTCCTTGAGAGATTCCCTGCCGAGACATAGTAGGCCCGCCGCCGCCGATTTCCACCCCTCGTGCGAGGAGCCCGGGGTCCCGGGCTCCTCAACGAATGCAATCTCGTCCAAGGGACTTCAGCGACGACCTATGCCGCGCTCCTTGAGCTCTTGGAGAATCGCTTCCAGAGACGCGTCCACAGGCATTGGTGGGCGCTCCTCCTCCTGCGCTCCGAACTCCCGCTCGAACTCACGCGGCTGGCGTCGGCGCTTCTTGTCCTCTGTCGCGGCAGCTCGCTCCCTGTAGTCGGGCGCGGCTTGCTTGATCGAGAGCGATATGCGGCGGCGCTCGTCGTCCTTCTCGGTGATCTTCACCTGGACGGCCTGACCGATCGACAGCTCGAGCTCAGGAGACTCGACGCGATGCATGGCGATCTCGGAGACGTGGACGAGGCCCTCGACCCCGTCCCCAACCGAGACGAAGGCGCCGAATGGGACTGTCTTGGTGACAGTTCCCTGAACGACGTCGCCTACCTCGTGCTCGGACGCGAACACGTCCCATGGGTCCTCGGTGGTCTGTCGGATCGAGAGTGAGATTCTCTCCCGGTCCAGGTCCACCTCGAGCACTTTCACCTTGACCTTGTCGCCAACGTTGACGAGCTCACTTGGATGATTGACGTGTTGCCAGGAGAGCTCGGAGACATGGACGAGCCCGTCCATACCGCCGAGATCCACAAAGGCCCCGAAGTGGACTACGGATGAGACGACACCCTCTCTGACCTCGCCTTCGGCCAGGTTGTCGAGGAAGTCCTGTCTCTCCTCGGCCTGAGCCTCCTCGAGATGTGCTCGGCGACTCAAGACGACGTTGTTGCGGGCCCGGTCGAGCTCGATCACCTTCGCCGTGATGGTCTCGCCGATGAATGGGTCGAGGTCGCGAACTCTTCGCAGGTCGACCAGGGACGCTGGCAAGAAGCCGCGCAGTCCGATGTCGACGATCAGGCCACCCTTGACCACTTCGATGACGGTTCCCTCAACGGTCTCATCCTTGGCGGCGATCTCCTGGATCTCACCCCAGGCCCGCTCGTACATCGCACGCTTCTTGGAGAGAAGAAGTCGACCCTCGTCGTCTTCTTTGGTGAGCACGACCGCTTCGACGCGATCTCCGACCTTCACCGAATCGTTGGGATCGACGTTGTTCCGGATTGACAGCTCTCTCACAGGGATGAGCCCCTCGGACTTATATCCGACGTCGACCATTGCACCGTCGGCGTCGACGCTGACCACGGTCCCCTCGACGATATCCCCGTCGTTGCACTCCAAATCCGTCGCCTCGATGGCCGCCTCGAAGTCGTCGCCGATGTCGTCCGGTAGGTCGCTCAGATCGGGAGCGACAAGCGCTTCTCGCTGCGGGATCGGCGCGAACTTCGTCTCGGGCTTGGTCTCGGCCTCTGTCTCAGAAGAGCCCTCGGTCGAGTCTTCAGACGCCTCGGCTTCAGTACTGGTCGCCTCGTCGCCTTCGGCGGTGGGGCTTTCTTCCGTCGTCGACTCTGGTGTCGACTCCTGGCTCTGGGCTGCCGTTTCTTCGTTGCTCTCGACGGCCGGCGTGTCGGGCGCCTCTGCTACTTCCTCTTCGGAAGCGCTTTCGGGCGCGTTGTTCAATTGGTCGTTGGACATTTGTCGGGGATTACCTCTTTGGAAAGAACTCTATGCGGGCAAACCGCACAGGCATCACCGATTGTATGCGCGCGGTGGAAGAAAGGCGAACAGATATCCGGCTCACTCCTTGACATCGGCGAGATCCGACCCCGTGGCCAGGTCGACTCTGAGCGGTACGGCGAGCTCGCAAACGCTCTCCATCGAGTCGACAACCAGTGGTTCGACGTCGTCGAGCTCGGCTTCGGGGCACTCCAGTATCAGCTCGTCGTGGATCTGAAGCAGCATCGCCGATTTCATGTCCCTATCGCGAAGCTGCCGATCGAGCTCGATCATGGCCGCTTTGATTATGTCGGCCGCTGTGCCCTGGACCGGTGCATTCAACGCCATCCGCTCCCCCATTTGGCGAACCCGGAAGTTGTCAGATTTGAGCTCGGGCAGGTACCGCCGACGCCCGAAGAGCGTCGTCGTGTATCCATCGTTGCGGGCTCGGGTCACGACATCGGCCATGAACTGCTTCACATCTTCGAATTGGTCGAAGTAGGTGTCGATGTGACCACGGGCCTCTTCTCGGCTGATCCCGAGCCGGTCGGCCAACCCGAATGCTTCCATCCCATAGAGAAGGCCGAAGTTGATCATCTTTGCGGTCCGGCGCTGATCCGCCGTCACATCTTCGAGCGGCAGGTCCCAGACTCTCGCGGCTGTGGCCGCATGAATATCGACGTTGCTCTGGAACGCATCGATGAGAAACGGATCCCCGCTCATGTGAGCAAGTATCCGCAACTCGATCTGCGAGTAGTCGGCCACCAGAAACTGACAACCATCGTCGGCGACGAACGCACGACGTATTGTCCGGCCTGATTCCGACCTGATCGGGATGTTCTGCAGGTTCGGTCGGTCCGAAGACAGGCGCCCTGTGGTCGCGGCCATCTGGTTGAAGCGGGTGTGGATCCGGCCGTCGGCCTCGATCAGGGGCAGATACCCGTCCACATATGTGCTGCGCAGCTTCTCGTATTCGCGGTACTCGAGCAGGGCATCGACGAGTGGATGGTCCAGTTTCTTCAGAACCGACTGATCGGTGGACGGCTTCCCGGTCGAAGTCTTCTTGAGGACGGGGAGCTCCAACTGGTCAAATAGGATCTGCCTGAGCTGATCCGTCGAGTTCACATTGAATGGTTCCCCGGCGATCTCATGGATCCTGGCCTCGAGGTCCGAGAGCCGACTCCTGAGGTCTGCCCCCATCTCCTCGAGGTACTCCCGGTCGACACCGATCCCTAGGTGTTCCATACGAGCCAGGACGGGGACGAGAGGCAGCTCGAACTCCTCGAACAGCGGCATCTCTTCCCGCTTCTCGAGCTCCTCCGTCAGGTGCCCGGCGAGTCTGCGGATCGCCTCGATCCTGCGACCTTCGATCTCGAGATCGGGACCTGTGTCGAACGGCAGAGTCCCTTCGTCGCCCTCCGCCTCATCGGGCGAGACGACTTCGAGGCCCAGAAGGGAGTCCGCGAGCTCTTCGAGGTCATAGGTGCGCCGGGATGGATTGACGACGTAAGCGGCGAGCGCCGTGTCCATCTCGAGCTCAGACATGTCGTAGTCGAGCGCTAAAAGAGTCCTCGCCGTGCTCTTCAGGTCGTGTCCAATCGCGGCGATCTTGCCCTCACCGAGCCCTGAGAGAATGGGACCGGCTTTCTCAAGCGGGATGACGATTGCTTCGTTCTCCCCCGTCGACACACCTACGCCAAACGGGTCGGCTGCGTCGCCCACCAGGGAGACAACCAGCTCCTTCCGGCCGGCGAGCTCCTCGATCACGGCCGGAGACGATTCGATCGAGGTCGTCACGTCGAGGATCTCCCCCTTTGGTGACGCTCCCGGCAGGGCAGCTTCGAGATCTGACCACATCGAGTGGAACTCGAGAGAGTCGAAAAGATCTTTGACAGTGGATCGGTCCCACTCCCGCACTGCGTAGTCCTCGGTCTCGAATTCGATATCGAGATCATCGACCAAGTCCATGAGCCGCCGGTTCAGGAACACCTGCTCACGAGACGCCGCCAGATTCTCCTTCAGCTTTGGCGTCTGATCCATGATTGCCTCGTAGATGCCTTCGAGGCTCCCATAGTCACCAATGAGTCGCGCAGCGGTCTTCTCACCCACGCCGGCTACCCCGGGGAGGTTGTCCGAGTTGTCGCCGCGGAGTGCGGCGTACTGGACGTATTGGTCGTGCCGAATCCCGTACCTCTTCACCACATAGTCCTCATCGGCAATGACGGTGTCGGTGATTCCCCGCATCGTGTACATGACACTGACGGGCCCACCGACCAGCTGGAAAGCATCGCGATCCCCGGTGACCACCAGCACCTCCCACCCGTCGGCAACCGCCTTCTTAGATATCGAGGCGATGAGGTCATCGGCCTCGTAGCCTTCACGTCTCACCTGGTTCACCTCGAGGGCCTGCAGCACCTCATCGATCAACCCGAGTTGGCTGCGGAAGTGATCCGGGGCCTTGCTGCGATTCGACTTGTACTCGGGATAAGCCTCGGTGCGGAAGGTCTCGCGGGACACATCCCAAGCCACCGCTATCCCGTCCGGGTCGATGTCCTTCAAGAGCCTTATCAGCATGCGGGTGAAGCCGAACACGGCATTGGTCACCTGCCCGCTCTTGGTTGCGAGATCTTCGGGGAGGGCGTAGAAGGCCCTGTAGGCGATGGAGTTGCCATCGATCAGTACGAGCTTGGGCACGATCGCGACGGTACTACTCGGGGAGGCGTTCCAGGAGTGAGACCCTCCTGTCCTCCAGCCTCTCCTTGCGATTGACGAGCTTCTCGATGGTCCTCTCGAACCGACGCACGTCGCCACGGGTAAGGCTGGCCTCTTCACGGTCGATGTAGTTGCCGACCGCAGCATCCCGCTGGGCGTCTTCGTTGATGGAGCGGTGGTACTCGAGCTCGGCGCGTGTGGACGCCAGCTCCTTGTCGATCTCCTTTATTCGGTCGTTGATCCGGAAGATCTTCTTCTCGATCCGCTTCACACTCCGAGGGTAAATGACCGGTGTCGCAGAGGCCTAACAGGAGTCGTAGAATTGGAGATCACTCCGGCCGGAGTGGTGGAATTGGCAGACACGCAGCACTCAAAATGCTGTGCCTTCGCGGCGTGTGGGTTCGAGTCCCACCTCCGGCACCATTACATCCGACTGTCGAAAGGCGCCTCACACCCGAACGTTTCCTTAGGAATGACGTCTCGTATTTGAGACGTAGCGGGCATAGAAGGACAGTGCGACGCCATGTCTCCGTTCTTTCCCCGCAAAGTCTCAGATATGAGACCTGATACCAAAGGAAACGCCTCGAGTTGTGCGCTTTGCGTAGGGTCGAGCGCAATGCGCTGCCCAACCGGGCAGGACAAAGGAGGGTCTTATGCGCAGGATATCCACCACGCTGACAGCGGCGGCTTTGCTTATTGGGGTGATTGCCATTCCGGCTCTGGCTGACGAGCCGATCGAGTTCACGGACACAGTTGTCTTCGAAGATCTCGAACCTTGCAGCGGGGAGTTGCAGACCATCACGATCAACTTCTTCGTGTCCATACACGAGCATGACGAGGAGCTGATCGTCAGAGTAAGGGCGACTGGCCACACGTCAGCTGGCTACATAATGGAGTACGGACGGGAAACGTTCCTCGAGACGGGTACAACCGCCGAAGGGGAGTTCCTCCATCCATGGATCAACCCAGCTACTGGCGATAAATTCGTCGCTCAGGGCCGATTCTTGGAAGTCGACGGCGAGGTGCTCATCGACGACTTCAGGCTGGTCTGTCGTAGCTGAGTCTCGCTAGTAGGGCGTGACCTTCTTCCCCGCAGCTGATGAGGCGAACGGGGAAGGAGTCCGCCGTCCGGGCCGCGCCAAGAGGTGAGATTTTCGGAATCCCCCAAGGGCGCGATTGCCGGAACGTGGCATGAGGCCTCGATGCCTTGCTTGCTGAGTATTGGCTGATACAGCCTGTTGAATCCGGACACCTGATGTCCGCTTCCGAACCTACGATGTCCCGCGTGACCGAATACGGGGTGAAGCCGCTCGGCCCTGACACATGGGATGCCTTCGCCGAGCTGGTGGAGCGTCACAACGGAGTGTGGGGAGGGTGTTGGTGCCTCGCATTCCATCCGAAGTATCCGGAGAAGGGGCAGAGCGTCGCGGGCAACCGCGCACTGAAGCAGCGCCTGGTCGATGAAGACCTGACACACCATGCCGTCGTGTTCGATGGTGAGCGAGCGGTGGGCTGGTGCCAGTACGGCGCTCCAGAGGAGCTGCCCCGTATCTATCACCGCAAGGAATACGAGGCCGGCATGAGCGAACCCCCCGACTATCGCCTCACCTGCTTCTTCATCGACCGGGACTACCGACGTCGAGGAGTATCGGCAGTCGCCCTCCAGGGCGCCCTCGACTTGATAGCGGAGATGGGTGGCGGCGTAGTGGAGGCCTACCCGCAGGACACGCAAGGCGAGAAGGTCTCGGCATCATTCCTGTACAACGGCACGAGAAGCCTCTTCGAGCAGGCCGGGTTCGAGTACGACCGGCCCAAGGGCAAGAACCACTGCGTGATGCGGATCACGGTGAAGCCGGGTTAACAATTCTCACAGGAATTCACTCAATACCTCTCTCGCTGCGAGTCCATTCCTGTCATACCTGGTTTGTACGTTTGGTGTATGGAGTGGGAGAGAGAGTTTTCGACCGATGACCGGGAGGCCCGGTTTTTGGAGTCGGCACGGCTGATCG
>QQVI01000033.1 GCA_003388545.1 Actinomycetota bacterium | reverse complement strand
AAATCTGCTCCCCTCTCAGATGCTTGGCAGCGCCACCGATGTCTTGAGGGATCCCGAAGGTGCGGAGCAGGTCGCAACCTGTTCCAGACGGCAGCACACCGACTGTGGGCGGCTCGGCCCAATCCATCTCCATCAACTCGTTCACAACGAGATTCACTGTTCCGTCTCCCCCCACGGTGGCAAAGTGGCTTCGCCCTGCGGAGCGCTCCGCCGCAACGAGTGCCTTCATCTCGGAGATGCTCTCGGGGGCCTCGACGTCGTAGTCGATGCCTGCCGAGTCGAGAGCGTGGGTAACGATGGCGGGTGACACCGGAAAGCGCCCGGCGCGCCGGTTCACCAAGACGAGCCAGCGTCTCACCCGACACCCTGAGCTGCGACCACGCCCCTGTCGAGAGCCTTCAATGCATCCCTGCACTCCTCCGCCATGTCGGGAGCGACATCCCGAATCTGACGGAGCAGGTCGACCAGTTGACGACTCACACGCACGAAGTCTCCGGGTGCCATGGCGCCGCTCGAGACGCTGTCGAAGTCCTCACCGGAAACCCACTTGTAAGCCTGGGCCGCGAAGCCCGGATCAGGTCGCCGCGTGGGGCTGAGTCGGGCAACCCTCTCCCGCTCGATCAGACTCGACCATGCCTCTTCTACCCGAGACCAGCGCTCCACGAGCGTGTCGGTCGGCATCTCGGCCACCGACGGCTGATCGGTTCGGGGCTCGAAGACGAACACTGAGAGCAGCGCGGCCAACTCGGCCGGAGCCAACGCATAGAAGTACCCCTGCTCGAGGCATTCTGTCAACAACAGATCGGACTCGTTGTAGACACCTCGCAACCGCTCGCCGCGCTGGGTCAAGCTCCAGCCGCTCATATACCGCATGTCCTCCAATAGGCCGGTTATAGAGTGGAACTCCTCCACCAGGCCGTGACCGCTGGCACGGCGGGCGGTGCGATATTGCTCGAGTTTCCTCTCCAATCGCCGAGCCTTCCTGGCTGCTGCGAGATGACGTGACGCATCCGGGCACGCAGCTACCGGATGACTCACCTCAGCGGGACGGCTGGAGCGATTGCGCGGCTGAGACGGTAGCTTTCGTAGAAGCTTGAGAGAGTCCTGGATGAAGCGCCGGTCACGAGGGCGAATGGGTCTGGGGAGATCCAGTGATCCTGCAATCGTGCTGCCCGCCACTATTTCCTTGTACCCGAGCGTCGAGACCCGCCCGGAAGTGGAGAGAACCAGGTACCGGGCGCCGTTCTTGCGCGACAGGCGCTTCAACACCACGTAGCGACCGTCACGGGCACCTCCGCTCACGTCCACAACGACCCCCTCTCCGAGACCGGAGGCGATGTTGTCATTGTGCGGCGAGGGTTGGCTCGATTCCATCACCGCCAGGTACTCGTCGATCGAGCCCAACTCGCAGTCGGCAATTGCGAGCTCCTTGGCGTACTCGGATTCGAGCGCTTCGATCGTCCGAGCCGCAGTGTGCCTCTCCTCCTCGCGCTGATAGGCCGCAAACGAAGACGCGAGCAACTCCTCAGCACGCTCGCGTTCGTACTTGGCTACCAGATTCGCCGTCATGTTGTAGGTGGGTCTGAAGCTGGAGCTGAGCGGGTGGCTTCCCAGGGCCGCGATGTCGGTGACGTTGGAGAAGCGCACATATGGTGAATGGAGCACGACGCCGAAACCCTCGACGTCGATTCCCCGCCTCCCGGCACGACCAGTGAGCTGCGTGTAGTCGCCAGGGCGCAGGAGCTCATGGGTCTCGCCGTTGTAGCGGGACAGGTTCTCGATGACCACCGTTCGAGCCGGCATGTTGATACCCAGCGCCAGCGTCTCCGTTGCGAAGACGACTTTGAGCAGCCCGGAGGAGAAGAGCTCCTCCACGGTCTCCTTGAACGCCGGAACGAGGCCCGCGTGGTGGGAGCCGATTCCCTGCTCGAGCGCGAAGACCCACTCGTCATAACCAAGAACCTTCAGGTCTTGGTCCTCGAGGTGTGCGGTGCGCGTCTCCGCGATTTCAACGATGAGGTTCCGTTCCTCAGTATCTGTGAGCTTGACTCCGGCGTCGGCCAGGCGTCGGGCCGCGGTGTCGCATCCGACTCTGCTGAAGATGAAGTAAATCGCGGGCAGCATTTTCTCCTCGGCGAGCCTTTCCACGGTCTCGATTCGGTTCGGGGTCTTGAAACGCCTCTTTCGTCCTCGTTCCAGGCCAAGCATGTGCTCGATCCTCGAATTCGGCCGACGTCGCCCATCACGGGTGGTGAAGGTCGGCAAGAGGTGAAGCGCTCTGGAACCTGCCTTGTCCTTGATCATGTAGAGCGACTCGAGGGGGACAGGGCGATGCTCGGTGGAGATCAGACGTGTCGAGCCCCGTCTCTCACCCACCCACGCCGCGAACTCGGCATTGTTCGAGATCGTCGCCGACAAGCAGACGAGCTGGACCGACTTTGGACAATGAATGATCACCTCTTCCCAGACGGCGCCTCTCATCCGATCCTGCAGGTAGTGCACCTCATCGAGGATCACGTGTGAGACCCTCGCCAGTCGACTTGCATCGGCATAGATCATGTTGCGGAGCACTTCGGTGGTCATGACGACGATTTCGGCGTCGCCGTTGATGACGTTGTCACCAGTGAGAAGACCGACTCTCTCCGGTCCGTGTGCTGCGACGAGGTCTCCGTACTTCTGATTGGAAAGTGCCTTTATGGGTGTCGTGTAGAAAACCCGCTTCCCTTCGAGAAGCGCCAGGTAGATCGCAGCATCCGCGACGAGAGTTTTTCCCGATCCTGTCGGAGCCGTCACGACAACTGAATGGCCATCGGCTATCGCCCGGCCCGCCTCGAGTTGGAAGTCGTCGGGGACGAGAGCCAGACCATCCCAAAAAGGCGAGAGACGGCTCATCGCTTGAGAGTCAATCGGACCAACCAATAGGTCAGCTCGTACATCAGATAGAGGGGCACCGAGAGGATCAACAGCGTGAAGGCATCTCCGGATGGAGTTATGAGGGCCGCGGCGATGACGATTATCACAACCGCCCACCGGCGACCGCGGGCCAGTTGATCCGATGTGATGACGTGTGCTGCGGCCGCAGCGAACAGGAACACCGGGTATAGGAACGCAAGACCGAATGCGAGAAGGAATCGCAGCGTGAACGAGTAGTACTGACCTATCTGAAGGTCAGTCTCCACGCCAGGAAAGATGTCGAGCAGGAATTCGAGGCCTCTGGGCAGTGCCCAGTATCCGAACACGACACCGCCGATGAACAGGATCACCAGCGAGCCGACGATGGGTATGGCCCACTTCCTCTCGTTGCTGGTCAAGGCGGGAGTGACGAACGCCCAAATCTGATAGAGGACCACAGGGCTGCCGATGATGATTCCACCGAAGAGCCCGATTCGCATCAGCACTCCCCACTGCTCCCCTACAGCCAATGCCTGCAACTGTGAGTTCGGAGCCGCTGTGTTGAAAGGGCCCTCCAGCAACTCGCTGATCTGGTCAGCAAAGATAAGAGCGACGCCCCCCGCAACTATGACTGCGACCAGTATCTTGACGAGACGCCACCGCAGCTCCTCGAGATGGGTGAGGATCGTCTGTGGCTGATCCGCGGTCACGTTCCGCCCTCGTCACCCTCCGCCGTTCTCGGGTTCTCCTCGGAGGTCTCCTCCGACTTGGCGGCGCGTCCTGAGTCCGGCTCGCGGCCTTCGATCTCGTCGAGGTCCGCCATCGCGTCGGCGGGAGTGGGGCCAGATATGGGCTTGGGGCCCTTCCAATCGAGGCGACTGATCCCTACCTCGTCCATGCCCTCTTTCGCCTCGCGAAGCGGCTTCCGGATTTCCTCGTTGACCGAGCGAAGCTCATCGCCTGCGGCTTTGAGATCGGAGACTTCGGCCTCCAGTCCCGCCCGGACCTCCCTCGCTGCCTTACGAAGTTCGGAGGCGTACTCGCCAGCCTTTCGCGCCAGAGCCGGCAGCCGGGTCGGGCCGAGCACCACTAGGGCGACAATGAGGATTATTACTACTTCGCCACCTTGAAGCATTGAGGCGATAGTAAGCCCCACATAGGAGAAGTGGCGACTCCCCCAGAAGTCGCCACTTCTCGTCGACGGGGATCTGCCCTGAAACGCCCGCCGAGGCTTTCGCCGAGATCAGCCGGCCAGGAGACGGAGGGGATCAGGCTCCGAGTCGAGGGCGGTGGTGAAGGCCATGATCTCGGCTTCAGTAATCGGGTCGGGATTGACGACTTCATATGCGACGCCGGTTGCCAGTAGGACGCTCACGACCCGGGAGTTGGCGGGGCGGCGCTGCTGCTCGGTGCACGATGGGCACTTGAACCTATAGTCGCCTTCCCGTCCTCCGGGACGAAGCTCCAGCGCTACATCGTCCGGTGTCAGGTGTATGTCGCCACAGTGGCCACACGTTGTCTTGATGGTCGTCATTCCGATTCTCCGGTCACCCATGTCTCTGTGCATCGGCAACGGAATCCCGAATCTGTAGGGCTATTGATAGGTCGATCGACCCTATCCGTAGCGATCGCTGAGCGCTTTACCCAGGTGTTTTAGCCTTTCTGAGACATCTGGCCCCTCTACGAGGCGAGCGCTGCCACCGAGACGGAGTAGTAGGCGAGCCGGTAGTTCCGGGTCGGTCGCGGAAAAGCGAATCCGCACATGATCATCCCCTTCTTCGAGGATTTCGACCGGGTAGTACTCCAAAACCCAACGTGCCCCTGGGAACAGGTCAATTGTCGCCGTGACGTCGTTGTCCGAGGGTGAATAGCCCACTCCAGGCTCCGGAATCTCATCGGGGGGGTCGAATCGCTCTTCGAGGACCTCGACACTGCGGATCCTGTCGATTCGAAACGTCCGCATATCGTCAACAAGGCGACAATGTGCCATCACGTACCAGTTTCCGAGGGTGGAGAACACCAGCCAGGGCTCGATGTCCCTCTCCGTGGTCTCTTCCCGGCTGAGCGATCGGTAGACGATGTGGGTGACCCGGTTCTCCGCGGCAGCACGTTTCAGCGTCGTCGCCGAGTCCGTTGAGGGGGGAAGATCTACCGCCAATGTCGCATCCGCCTCCGGGAGCAGGACATCGCTCAACTTGGCGATTGCGGAGTCGAGTGCAGGTGTGCCCTGGCCGGAACCAGAAACTGCCAATGCGGCCGCGAGCAAGCCCAAGGCCTCTATCGGAGCCAGCCGGGGTGCGCGGCTGAAGTAGTCAGCCGAGTCGATGACCACCTCGTCTTCATCGATGTAGGCCTCCATCAGCTCTCCCGGCCCGTAGCCCGGAAGCCCGCAGACGAACACAGCGTTGAGATCGCGGGTCAACTCAGACCTGCTGTATCCGAAGCGCTCCATTACTTCTTCGGTGCTGACGCCCGGATTGGCGAGCACGTATGGGATCAGCCCCAGAATCCTCGAAAGCCTCGAGACGGTCTTCTGTGAGCTCAAGCAACCACTCCGTCGACCGCAGCAGTCACACGATCCATGAGGTCGCGCCGCAGTTCCTCGGGTGCCAATATCTCGGCCGAAGGTCCAAAGCTCAGCACCCAACCCACGAACGCGTCGCGATTCGAAACCGGAATCGTCACTTCGAGGTGACCCTCTGAGTGCTCCACGCCAAGCGTGCGGCTCGCCCACCACGCCACCTCGGGATCGAAGCGCACGGTGGCCTTAACCTCTTCGTCACCGCCGGCCTCCCATGGCTGGCTCTGAAGGAAGGTGCTGGGGTTGAATCCGGCCGGGCGTTCGAACCCGCCTGGCTCCCCCTTGTCAATGGCCGAGATGCGATCTATCCGGTAAACCCTCTCGCCTTCGGTCGTCACACCAACCAGGTACCAATGGCCCCGGCGGAACGCAATGCCATACGGATTCAGCTTCCTGCGACCTTCGCGGTAGGTGAATTCAATAGGGCTTCGCTGAACGACCGCGTCGAACACTGCCCCGAGCGTTTCGCCTTCTGCCCCGAGATCCGCCCCGAAGGGCTCGAAAGCGACGCCTTGCTCGACGCCACCCAGCTTCCTGAGGCCATCGAGACCGGCGTGCGAGCCTCCCAGTTGAACGATCCGAGCTGCCAGCGACAAGGCGGCGCGCTCCTCTGGAGTTAGACCCGGATCCGGAATGGCGTATTCGTCGGGGTCGACCGTATATCCGAAGTCGACCTCCCACACATCGAGCGCATCTAGCTTGATCGGCACACCTAGCTGGCGAAGCAGCTCTTTGTCACGCTCGAACATTCGGTGAAAAGCCTCATCGGAATCCTGCGAGTAGCCGGGAACCGTGCGCCGTATCTCTTCGGCGGTTACTGGATGGGGCGACTCGAGAAGGTAGATGAGCGTGTTGAGCACCCGCTCGACGACGTTCCTCATAGATGGCTCGATTCTAAGAGGTCCTGATTGTCCGAACGGTGCACTCGAACGAGCCTGGAGAGGCTGCGAGTCAAAGGCTCTCTATGAGTTTGTCGACGCGCTCATCCTCAGACCGGAACGGGTCTTTGCACATCACAGTGCGCTGGGCTTGGTCGTTCAGCTTGAGGTGCACCCAATCGACCGTGAAGTCTCGCTTCTTCGCCTTTGCGGCCTTGATGAACTCACCGCGGAGACGAGCTCGCGTCGTCTGAGGCGGACGGCGCACGGCGTCGGCGATATTCGCGTCCGTGACCACGCGCTCCATGAGACCTTTGTCCTGAAGCATGTAGAAGAGGCCCCTGTTCCTATTCACGTCGTGGTAGGAGAGGTCCATCATCGCCAGACGTGGGTCGGATAGCTGCAAACCGCGCCTCATTTGATAGCGCTCGAGGAGTCGCTGCTTGGCGACCCAATCGACCTCGCGGTCCAGGGTCATCGGGTCCTTCTCGAGCCCGGTGAGAAGGGTCTCCCAACGGTCGACAGCCGCTTTCACCTGAGGCGGGAAGCCGGGGCTGCGGGCGAACCGCATCGCCCGATCGAGATACTCCCATTGGATGTCGAGGGCCGACAGTTCTCGTCCATTCATCAAACGGATCTTTCGCTTGCACGTGGTGTCGTGCGCTATCTCCCTTATCGCCCTGATCGGGTTTTCCAAACTGAGGTCACGAAAGACGACGTCCTTTTCGATCATCTGAAGGAGAGCGACCATGGTTCCCACCTTCACGAAAGTGGCGTACTCGCTCATGTTGGAGTCGCCGGCTATCACGTGGAGCCGGCGATAGCGCTCTGCGTCGGCATGCGGCTCATCACGTGTGTTGATTATCGGCCGTGATCGGGTGGTCGCAGAGGACACGCCTTCCCAGATGTGATCGGCCCTCTGACTGATCGAATACGTGGTCCCTCTCGGAGTTTGTGTGAGCTTGCCCGCACCCAAGAAGATCTGACGTGTCACGAGGAATGGGATGAGAACGTCCACGGTCCGATGAAAGTCCTTGTGCCTGCTGACCAGGTAGTTCTCGTGACACCCATACGAGTTGCCGGCCGAATCCGTGTTGTTCTTGAACACGAAGATCTCCCCGCGTATGCCCTCCTCCTCGAGGCGCTCCTCCGCCCCGTGGACCAGGCCTTCGAGGATCCGCTCCCCCGCCTTGTCGTGAGAGACGACGTCGTACAGGTCGTCGCACTCCGGTGTCGCGTATTCCGGATGCGATCCCACATCGAGGTAGAGGCGCGCCCCGTTCTCCAAGAAGACATTCGACGAGCGCCCCCACGAGACCACTCGTCTGAAGAGATAGCGTGCCACTTCGTCGGGGCTGAGGCGTCGCTGCCCCCGAAGGGTGCACGTGACCCCGTATTCGTTCTCTAGCCCAAAGATCCTGCGATCCACCAGGTCAGGCTAAACGCGCGTCAACCCAATCGGTGGGTTGATTGCAGCAAGGCTCCGAGGCCGGGCCTCTGCGAGCTCGGGTTATTCGGGGGATTCGCTCTCCGGCTGTGCGGGCTCTTTGCCAGCCGCAGGGCTGGTCTCGGTGGAGATGCGACGGAAGGCGCGTCGACCATTGGTGGAGTCGAGCACTGCGATCTCCCAGCCCTCGGAGTCGCGCCCCTCTGCCTGCTGGAAAGCCTGCTTGCCGGCCTCGAGAGCCGAGTCGAGGTCCATGTCGGCAGACCACAGGTCTTCGAGAGCTTCCTCCAATTGCTCAGATTTGCCTCCGATGGCGACGAAGTTGCGTTCCTCGAAGAGGGTTCCGTCGTATGTGACCCTGAATAGCCGGTGCTCGGCGCCATCCGAAGAGATCTCTGCCAGGAGCAACTCCACCTCGAACGGCTTTGGATCTCTCGTGAAGATGACACCCATCGTCTGCGCAAACTGGGTTGCGAGGCTCATCGCGGTCACATCGTCGCGCGAGTAGAGGTAGCCCATTAGGTCCGCCTGGCGGATGCCCGCCTTGCGCAGCGTCTCGAATTCGTTGTATTTGCCTACCCCGGCGAACGCGATGCGGTCATAGACCTCCGAGATCTTGTGGAGGGCACTCGACGGGTTCTCGGCAATCAGGACCACACCATCCGCGTATTCGAGTGCGAGAATCGACCTCCCCCTCGCTATTCCCTTGCGAGCGAATTCGGCCTTGTCGCGGACGAGTTGCTCGGGGGCTACGTAGAACGGAATGGTCATCTGATCGTCTCCACGGCGCCCTCGGCTAGGGGCCCTACAACGTCATCAGGCAGTTCAACCAGGCCGTCCTCGTCGATGCGCAGAACGTTGGGATAGATGCCTCGCCTCAGGTCTGGGCCGCCCGTGGCGGTGTCCTCCTGAGACGCAGACACAAGTGCGCGAACAGCGAGGTCGGCGGCCTCATCAGCGCTCAAGTCGTCTCGATAGACCGTCCGCAGGTATGACTTCGCGAGCCTTGAGCCGGACCCGGTGCTGCCGAAGTCGATCTCCTCGTATCGACCGCCTACGACATCGAAGCTAAAGAGTCGTCCTGTCTGATCGGCTTCGCTGTAACCCGCGAACATGGGGACTACCACGAGCCCCTGTATGGCCATGGGGAGCTGGTTTCGGACGAGACGTGCCAGGAACGAAGCCTTGCCCTCCAGCGATAGCCTCACCCCCTCGATCTTCTCGTAGTGCTCCAATTCGACCTGAAAGAGTCGAACCATGTCGATGGCGAGGCCAGCAGTGCCGGCGATGGCCACTGCGGAGTACCGGTCGGCCGGGAATACCTTCCGGATGCGCCGATGTGCGACAAGGTGGCCCTCGGTAGCTCTCCGGTCACCTGCCATGACGACGCCTCCCTGGTAGCGGAGAGCGAGCACCGTCGTGCCTTCAGGCGCGGATGGTGCGTTCTCCCCCGGCGGAATGTTCCACCTGGGCAGTGCGCCCATCGAGTCCAGGAGATCAGTGAAGCTGGATCCCGGGGAGGGAGCGTCCAATGGCAGTGGGCCGTTGGCCGGGATCACTCGCCGCCCTTCTGCACATAGTTCTTCACGAACTCCTCGGCGTTCTCTTCGAGGACTTCGTCGATCTCATCGAGCAAGTCATCGAGGGCCTCCAGATCCGAGTCGCTTTCGGTGACGACTTCGACTTCCTCGACGTCTTCTTGATCCTGTCTCCGACGCTCCTTGGATCTCTCTTGTTCAGCCATAAACCTTCAACCTCCTAGGCGCTGCAGAAGATCCGCAGCGTCCTCAGCTTCATCGAGAAGCGAGCCGACGAGATCGGCTGCACCTCTCAGGGGCTCCATCATAGGAACGCGCTTCAGGTGTGATTCGCCGATATCGAACACGAGGGAATCCCAGTTCGCGGCCACCACGGAGTCACGGAAGAGATCCACGCAGCGACCGCGGAAATAGGCACGAGTGCGCTCGGGAGGGTTGACGGCCGCTTTCGCAATCTCGTCATCGGTAAAAAGACGGCGGAAACTTCCGGAGCCAGCCATCCGATGGTAAAGGCCCTTCTCGGGGTTGACGTCGTGGTATTGCAGATCGAATGCTCTCAGTTTCGGGGAGTCCCAGCCGATGCCGTCACGATCGATGAAGCGCTCGAAGACTCGCTTCTTGGCCACCCAGTCGAGTGTGTCTGAAAGTGACATCACGTCGGTCTCCATGGCAGACAGCACCCTTTCCCATTCCCCGACGAGTTTGTCCCAAACCGGATCGTCGAGCTCCTTCTCGGCGTACTTGGATAGCCACTCCAAGAATCGCCCTTGAAGCTCCAGCGCCGTCGCACTGCCTCCGCCCTCGAGCTCGAGAGGACGCGTCAGATCGACGTCGTGGCTCACTCTCCAGCAAGACTCCACCGGGTCGGCCAGATCGAGCGGATCCGGTATGGCGCCATCTTCGAGCGCAGCGAGCATGAGCGCCGTCGTGCCCAGCTTGAGAAAGTTCTGGGTCTCAGAAAGGTTGGCGTCGCCCAGGATGACGTGGAGGCGCCGATACTTGGACGCATCGCCGTGTGGCTCGTCGCGAGTGTTGACGATCGGCCGTTTCAGCGTGGTTTCGAGGCCGACCTCCTCTTCGAAGAAATCGGCCCGCTGCGTGATCTGGAAAGGGACCTTGGGACGATCGTTCTCTGATCCGACTTTTCCAGCGCCGGTGAAGATTTGACGGGTGACGAGGAAGGTCATCGCGTATCTGATCACGTCTCCGAAAGGGGTCTCCCTCGACAGCAGGTAGTTCTCGTGGGCGCCATACGAATTGCCCTTGCCGTCGGAGTTGTTCTTGTAGAGGGAGACGATGTTGCCGGACTTCTCGGCGGCCGCCATCGCGGCCTGGTGCATCACGAGCTCGCCGACCTTGTCGTAGAGCGCGGCCTCGAGGGGGTCGTAGCATTCCGGAGCCGAGTACTCAGGGTGGGCGTGGTCCACATACATTCGGGCCCCGTTGGCGAGAACCGAGTTGACCACGGCGCCTTCTGGGTCGAGCGGGCCGTAGGTCTCGTGCCCGAAGCCTCGTGCGTCCCGGCCCGGGGTCTCCTCTTCATAAGACCATTGCACTCGCACGCGACGCCCGGGGTAGCTGTTGACTATCAGCGACGAGGCGACCGCCGGGTTGAATCCGGGCTCCCCCTTAACAGTGATCCCGTATTCGGTCTCCGTGCCAAGGACCTTGTGGAGGGCCATCAGAGGTACTGGCCGCCGGAGACCTTTTCGATCAGGCGGCTCTCGTCATCGCCGCCGACAAGGGTTCGCACGTACACGATTCTCTCGCCCTTCTTGCCTGAGATCTTTGCCCAGTCATCAGGGTTCGTCGTGTTGGGAAGGTCTTCTTGCTCGCGAAACTCTTGTTTGATCGCGGCCACTAGATCGCTTTCGGCGACACCAGGCTCGCCGCCGGCGATTTGGCGTTTGATGGCATCTTTCTTGGCGCGTCTGACGATGTTCTCGATCATCGCCCCCGAGGCAAAGTCCTTGAAGTACAGCACTTCGCGATCGCCTCCGGCATAGGTGACCTCGAGGAACCTGTTCTCATCGCTCTCGCTGTACATCGCTTCGACCGTGACGTCGATCATCTGCTTCAGATAGGCATCCTTATCGCCGTCGAACCGGGCAAGTCCTTCGGAGTCGAGTGGCGTGTTCTGGCTCATGTAGATGGCAAAGATCTCACGGGCCGCTTCAGGCTCCGGCCGGTTGATCTTGATCTTCACGTCGAGTCGGCCAGGCCGGAGAATGGCCGGGTCGATCAGGTCTTCACGGTTCGAGGCACCAATGACCACGACGTTCTTGAGCGACTCGACCCCGTCGAGCTCGGAAAGGAGCTGAGGGACGATCGTCGACTCGACATCTGAGCTGATTCCGGTTCCTCTGGTGCGGAAGAGAGAATCCATCTCGTCGAAGAACACGATCACGGGCACGCCTTCGTCGGACTTCTCCTTAGCCCTCTGGAAGATCAGGCGGATTTGTCGTTCCGTCTCACCGACCCACTTGTTGAGCAACTCCGGGCCTTTGATGTTGAGAAAGTAGGAGCGGACATCAGGGCTACCGGTTCGCTCCGAGACCTTCTTCGCGAGGCTGTTCGCCACTGCTTTCGCAATCAGCGTCTTCCCGCAGCCCGGTGGGCCATAGAGCAGGATTCCCTTGGGCGGCTCCAGCTCATACTCCCTGAACAGATCGCGGTGCAAGTAGGGAAGCTCCACCGTGTCGCGTATCTGCTCGATCTGATCGGCCAAGCCACCGACGTCTGCATATGTGATATCCGGAACTTCTTCGAGGACCAGCTCTTCAACCTCGGGCCTCTCCATCTTCTCCAGAATCAGCCGAGACTTTGGGTCGATGCGGACGTAGTCGCCGGCGCGGAGATACTGGTCCTTCATCGCGTCAGAGCGACTCAGAACACTCTCCTCAGCGGCACGTGCGATCACCACGACCCTGTTATCGGGCATCGTCTCGCGAACACGTACCACCTCTCCGGCTATCTCGAACTCCCGGACGTCGATGATGTTGAACGCCTCGTTGAGAAGGACTTCTTGCCCTACCTGCAGCTGTTTCACTTCGATGCTCGGTTGCGCGGCCACGCGTAGCTTCCGGCTCCCGGTCAGGACGTCGACCGTGCCATCGACGTTGACCTGCAGGACCGTGCCGAAGTTGTTGGGCGGTGCGGTGAGCTTGTCGACCTCTTCTCGAAGCACACCCAATTGCTGGCGGGCCTCCTCGAGGACCGCAGCCAGCTTGTCATTCTGAGTCGACGCCCGCTCGAGTCGGGCACGGGTCTCTTCGAGGTCGGTCTCCAGTTGACGGATCTGTTCCGGGGCGCCCGCAGCGCGCCTGCGCAGGATCGACACCTCTTCTTCGAGGGCCTGCACTACTCGTCGCAACTGCGCTACGTCGTCCGGTGTCCGTCTCTCGTCCACTGGCTTCCTTCCTGGTTGGTCGCCTCTAGGCAGTATACGAACAGCTTGGTTTAGTTCGAGGACTTAGTGGAAACGCCCCGGAGTGCCAGTTTCTGGGAATCGGCGGTGCGTCAGGCCTCGATGTGGATGCACATACCTGGACACTGCTGCGCAGCTTCCACCACCAACTCAAGCTGATCGGCAGGGACAGTGGCTACGCCGTCTGCGCCTTGTGGATTCCCCTGAGAGCGGGCGTAGACCCGGTCCGCGTCCTTGACATGGGACAAACCATCGTCGAGCAAGACGAATACGTCAGGCGCTATTGCCTCACACATCCCGCTGCCGGTGCACATCTCCTGATCGACCCAAACTCTCACGTACGGGAAGACTATTACGGGTTGTCAAGGTCGTTGGGAAACCCTTCTCATGAACACCAGGAAGCCCGTGTGCCCCACCATCGAGTGCTCGGGCCGAACGCTCCTACCCGACACGTTCCACTCCCGCATCAGGAACTCCCGCACCTCGATCTCGGCGAAGGCACCCAAATTCTCTGCGGCTTCGACCGTTGCCTGCACCTGGGGGATGGTGGGCAGATAGGCACAGACGACTGCTCCCGGCGCCTGCCCCTCGACGCAAGCCTCCAGGACTCTCCAAGGCTCGGGGAGGTCGAGCACTACCCGATCAGGTCCGACTTCAGACACCACGTCGACAACGTCGCCTACCAGAAGCTCCAGGTTCTCCGGTATCTCGCCGAGCCACCTCTCGATTGCCTTACGGGCGTGATCGGAGTGATCCTGCCTCACATCGACGGAGACGACTCTCCCTTTGGCTCCCACGGCCCGGTGCAAGCCCATGGTGAGGGCTCCGCTGCCGGTTCCTGCCTCAACCACGGTCATTCCCGGGCCTATGTCTGCGTAGACGAGAATCGGGCCCAGGTCCTTGGGGTAGACGACCTGAGCGCCGCGCTTCATCTTCAACACGTAATCGGCAAGCCGCGGTGACAACAAGAGCAGCTGCGCCCCACCGCTCGACTCGACCCACGAACCATCCTCCAGGCCGATCAGGGCGTCATGTGGTATCGATCCCTGGTGGTATTGAAAGGTCCGAGTCGCGTCTAGCTTCAAGAGGAAGTAGCGGCCCTTGGAGTCGATGAGGAGGGCGGGGTCGCCTTCCACGAACTTCATCAGAAGAGGCTGATGGCAGCGACTGCGAGGCTGAGCACCATCGCAATCACCACGACCCACACGGTTATCTTGACGAACTTGTTATTTCGCATGATCTAGGGTTCATCACGGTAGAGATGAACAAGATCATGCGCACATTGTTTGGTACGAGCGACCTTCGAACCCTCGGGGTCAATCGAGTATGGAGGGGCCTGCGCAAGGGAGACCGCCGCGACCTCTATCTGGGAGCTGCATTGGCGTTTTTTGCCTGGTACCGGGCGAGCTCGGCACCTGAGAAAGAGCTCATTTTCAGGGAGAGATTGGCCGAGGGATCAGCTTTGGTGATCCACCACAGGCGGCGTGGCGACCCTCAGATCGAAGTGATCAAGCCACCCCCGCCCGACTAGATCCCGCCCGACTAGACCTTGTAGACCTCGACCAGGGATTTGCCCTTGTTCTTGCGGGCCCGCCGTCCACCCAGGTAAAAGGCGACCAGGGCCAGCCCGACAACGGCGACGCCCACGAGCACAGCCGCGTCTTTGGCAGACTCTTTGGTCTCTTCAACGGTGCCGACGAGCTGGCGAGCCTTGGCCTCGATGTCATCTCTAGAAATCGTCAACTTCGACCCCCTGCTCATCTCCACTCATTCTCCAGGCAACCAGGCCCGCCCCTGCCACGGCCACGACCGCAGTGATGACTCTTGCGAGGACTACGTACCACTCGCCATCCGGCAGGACCATCTTCATGAGCGCATAAACACCGAGCAGGGCAAGGAAGGCGCCAAGCGAGAAGAGTGCGGCGCCGCCGACTCCCATGCCGGCCGCCTTGCCGAGCTTCTTCGCAGGCTCGATGGTCTCCTGGCGAAGGTACTCCTTCGACATGTCGACCAGGTCCTTGGTGAGCTGCGGAATCTCTTGAAAATCTGCCATTGCCTGGACAGAGGCTAACAACAGCTGGACGTAGTGTCGCGCGGTTGTAGGGTGAGGCCCTCAATGAGCTACGTCCGATCGGTGACCTCATTGGGCCCGCGTTATATAGCGCTCTGGGTCGGCCAGGCCGTGAGCCAGTTCGGAACGTACGTAGCGTTCTTGAGCCTGCCTCTGCTCGTCGACTACATAAACAAGCTGGCTGACGACGAGTCGATTCTCGACTTATCCATCACCTACGCTCTGGAGACCGTTCCAACACTGCTCGTCGGGCTCGTGGGTGGCGTTCTACTCGATCGATGGCACTTGCGCCCGGTCATGATTGCGACCGATCTCATCAGAGCGTGCGGATTCTTCTACCTGGCGGCCACCATCGGCGACTACGGAGTAGGCACGGTCTTCGTCGTAGCGTTCCTGGTCGGATCGATGACGACCCTCTTTGATGGGGCCCTATTCGCGTTGATCCCGTCTTTGGTGCCGGAGAGACGGCTGGCTGACGCTAATGGCTACATCGCGGCCAGCCAGCAGGCGAATTTCGCTCTGGGACCGCTGGCGGCCGGTGTCATGGCCTTCAGCACCGGTACGCCCGCCGTCGGCCTTTGGGTCAACGGAATGACGTTTCTCGTGTCCGCTTTATCGCTGTACTGGGTTGGGCGGGTAGCCCACCACCGCTCGGCGGCAGATGCGCGCAACACCTTCTTCAGGGAAGCGGCCAACGGGATCAAATACATCATGGCTGAGCCACGACTCCGCATCACGACCATCGCGTCGGCGATACCGAACTTCGTGGTTGGCTTCATCGAAGCGACGTTCGTTGTGTTGGCACCGGTGGTCTTCAACACGCAAAACGAGGTCCAGATCGGTGTGCTGCTTGCCGCTTTCGGCGTCGGGGGTGTGATCGGAGCGTTGCTCGCCCCATCGGTGATAAGGAGAATCGGCCTCGGCGCAACCATGACGATCGGCATGGGGATCACAGGAGCTTGCCTTCTGGCTGTGATGTTCACCGAATACGGGGTTGTCACGATCCTCCTCCAGATCGGTTGGATGGTGGGCGTCGGGCTCATCAACGTGGCCCTTGCAACCATCCGTCAGCACTACGCGACCGATGCGATGCTGGGACGGGTGATAACAGCCTCCAGGGCAATCGGCTGGGCGACCCTCCCCCTAGGAGCCCTGGTTGGCGGCTGGCTCGGTGCCAGCGAGGAGACCTACCCGCTCGTGGCGAGAGTGTTCCCGGTTCTGATCGTGGCTACTGCGCTCTGGTTGTTGACGACGGTCGTTTGGCGGGACACTTTCGGCCCCAGGGAGATCACATTGGAGGCTGGAGCGGAAGTCTGAGGAAAGGGCAGGGCCCGGACAGGGAGGCTGCCCGGGCCCTTTCTGCTATCGAGGGTCAGTGCGTGGGATACGCAACTGCGGTTGTGGAAGGCTCCTCGATTTCTGTTGTGATCTGCTGACCTGTGTCGTTGGTTGTGGTCACGGACACAACCTGTACTTCGACCGAGACGACGCCCTTAGCCTTGCCGTTCTTGATCTGGAGCTCGTTTTCTCCTTCGGAATAGGTAGCACTGCCACCGGCGGGAACCTGGAAATTGGTAATGGTCCTGGTAGTCGTCTTCCCTTTGTGATCGGTCACGGTCACCTCGAGAGTGAGGTTTTGGTCGCCATCCGTGCCATTTGCGAAGTCAAACGAAGCTACCCATTCGCCCTCCCCACCCTTGCGAGTGGTGACCCACCATTCGAATTCTGAGTCAGCGGAGCTAATGGTGACCTCTGGTGCGGTAGAAGTCTGTTCTTCGTCATTTGAGTCCGCATCTTCATCTGAGTCGGCTTCGTCATCGTCCAGCTCAGCGTCATCGTCGTCCTGGTCGGCATCATCGTCGTCGACGTCGGCATCGTCATCGGTCGGTGTGCTCTGATCACCGCTGTCTCCCTGATCGGTTGCGTCGTCTCCTTGATCCTGGGCATCGTCTTGGTCTTCTTCAGCCGTTTCGTCGTCGACGGCCTCCCCTTCTGCTTCCTCTTCAACGTCTTCGGCCATCGCGAGAGTGTCGCCGACGGTCTGGAAGGTGTCTTGAGTGCTGTGCCCTGCCATCGATATGGCGGGGACCGAGATGACTGCGACAAGTGCCACTAGAAGGGCGTATTCGACAAGGGATGTTCCGTTGTCTGATTCTGCGAGGAGGGATCTGAGGTAGGACATTTCCCTATATATCGGCAAGATCCTCAACCAGACCGATGGGGCTGAAGGCCCAAACGGAAGGGGAGCTACGCAAACCGTTTCACGCCGGTGGCGACGGAGTTCCAGGAAAGCCTGATACCACTCTCATCGATGGGCGAACTGGTGTGCCAAGCTCCACCCATGAGCTCGTGGGTCCAAGATGTCTCGGGACCGCTGAATGCGGAGCAGAAGGCGATCGCCGACGGCATCGACGCCATACTGGAACGGCTCAATCTGCCTCTACTCGACGTCGCTGCATCCTCGGCAGTCGCCGATGCCAAGGGCTTTCATGTCAGCTTGGTGCATCGCAATCGGCCCGAGCTGACGATCGACGTGAGCGCATTCGGCAACGGCGAGGTATTCGTCCTCTACGGTCAGGAAGAGGAGTCATTTCGATACAGAGAC